>CAZDYX010000003.1:45069-46964 GCA_964509775.1 uncultured Desulfobulbia bacterium
AGCTCGAATTCCTCGGCAAGCGCATCGTACTCACGCCGCACGTCCGCTCGCGCAAGCGCCCGGGCTCTGAAGTCTTTAAGGCTGTTTCGCATCTTTCACCTCTTTCATGCGCTTTCGCGCGATCTCGAGTTCTTTCCGTGGGGTCTTCTCAGACTTCTTGATGAACTGGGCAATGAGGTCGGCGCCAAACTTGCCTGCGGCCCAGGCTGTGAGCACGGAGAGGCCCTCGGTATCCTTGATCAACAGCCAGGAGGGGACCTTGGACCCCTCGATCTCGCCGGAGACGATAAAGTAGGTGAGTGAGAAGTTGCAGGTGATGATCACCGGTGAATCCGCGCCCGGGCCATTCAACGGGTAGATATTCTCCTCCACCACCATGGGCCGCTGGGGATCGGTGAACAGGTTGAGCCGTTCCAAGAGCAGGGGAAAGAGGGTATCGCCCTGGAGGTCGGAGAGGATGATGATCCCAGCGTATTTGGCGATCAGCACCGAGGAGATCATGGCCTCCATCAACGGATCGTCGGTCATCTCGCAGGGGAAGTTGATGGTGGGAAAGCCCAAGGGCTTATACTTCTTGGCAATGGCGGCACGTCTGGCCACCACGTTATCCTCCATGGCGGCGCGGATGGTGCGGGCCCCGGTATCGATCACCAGGTCCTTGCAGCCGGCCTGGAGCAGGCTCTCGGTGACGGCAATGCAATCATCCAGGTTCTGGCCGCGGGCGGCAAGGGGGCAGGCCACTTCCTGGGCCAAGGCCGCCATCTCCTTGGCATTGGCAGCGGTGGCGCCGTAGAGCAGGGGCTTTCTCTCCTTGGCGATCTTGGCGGCAGCGGCCATGTTGGCCACCGTATCGCTGATCAGGATCAGGTTGGCGTCGGGGGCCGCGGCCATCACCTTCTGCACCAGACCGGTAAAGGAGGCCTCGTCGTTCTTGGCGTCCTTGATGGCGATCAGTTCGGCCTTGAGGAGCACGCCCACCCGCTCGTAGTGGAGATTTTTGAAGTTTTCAATGCGGCTGGCGATGGCCGCATCGTCCATGGCCGTGGTCAGCAACACCCCGATACCGGTGGGGTTTTCAAACCGCTTCTCGTGGCGGAAGAGACAGGTCTCGCCGCCGGAGGTAAAGGCGGTATCACCGCTGCCGATCTTGATGGTCCGGATGGGCGGCGCCGAGGCCTCGCCGATGGTCTCCTTGACGGCATCATCGACATAGGGACACTCGGCGATATCGACCTGGCCGGCAGCCACTTTCATGGCAAAGGCCAGACAGGTGGGTATCTTGCACTCCCCGCAGTTCTTCTTGGGGAGCATCTTCAGGATCTGTATACCGGTTAAAGCCATGGTTGTTTACCTCCAATCACTCGTCATCCCAGGGGGTGACCGACAGCAACGATTGTGTGAATATAATGAGAACTCTTACTATTGTCAATTAAACGGCCGCTTCCATGGAGAGCGCCGGGTGCCCCTTCTCCTTGAGGAAGGCCATGATCTGCTCCTCGGTCTCACCCTGCTCCTCGGTGGCGATCATGTCGTAGAGCTCCGGCATGCCGATGGCGGCGCAGCGCTTGATCAGCTTCTCCTTGATCTCCTCCTTCAGGGCCTTGGGCAACCACACCAAGCGTTTCAAACCGCCCTCGGCCAACAGGAGTTTGGGGCTGCTGATGTAGTGCTTGGAGACCCCCATGAAGCCGGGGGTCTGGGCACCGCCACCGGCCATGCCGGCCAGGGTGGTGAACTTCATGCCGGAAGGGGTCATGCCCCGGAAATCGCGGTCCACGATCATCACCCCGTTGCACTGGGGGAGCATGGCGGCGATACACTCGAAGCAGCCGCAAGCGGTCATCGGGTTGTTCATCAAGGAATAGCAGTCCACCGCCGGCACCGCGCCGCGGGAG
>CAZDYX010000003.1:46974-47185 GCA_964509775.1 uncultured Desulfobulbia bacterium
ACAAACTCGTTGATGCCGGCAAAGGAGCCCTGCACCGGGTCCACGCACTCACCCTTCTGGATGGGCTGGTTGGGGCCGGTGGGGTTGATCTGGAAAGAGGCCTTGCCGTCCAACCAGTTATAGGCCCCGCACATGCCGATACGCTCCGGGGTGATGACGCAGACATGGCTGGGGGCGAAGGACTGGCACAGGGTGCAGGAGTAAAAGATCT
>CAZDYX010000004.1:0-6009 GCA_964509775.1 uncultured Desulfobulbia bacterium
TCCCTGAGAGCGGTCGGGAGAGAAGCTACGCCCGAAGGAGCGAGAAATGACGGTAAAGGCGAAAATGCTAAAAGCCCTCAATAAATGGTTACAGCCGCGTACGCGGCGGCGACAGTCGCAGACCAAAACACGGCCAGCGACACAAGCGGATCTGGATCACTTTCGGGAATTGAAACAAAAAACGAAGCCCGCCCGCAGCTAAGCGGGCCAAAGGGGGGGGGAAATGACCACGATTAGCGCACGGTGTCACCATTGCCACCGACTCTTTAATTCCCATCGACGGACCTTCCGTGCCTATGAAAAATGGCTGTTATTGGGTGGCTGGACATTCACGGCCATCGGCCATACGATCTTCAGAGTTTGCCCCGAATGTACCCAACTATTAGCGGAGGGGAAATAGCCATGAGCCACATTGAAAAATACACGGTGGTGGAAGTCTGGTATGATTCGCGGGCCTTAGAAGCGGAGGTCAACCAGCTTATAGGTTTGGGGTGGGAACCGGCTGGCGATCTAAAAGTAATTTCCTATACTCTTAGGGACAAGTATGAGAACGATCAAACTACGGTCATCTTCTATCAGCCGATGGTGAAACTGAAAGAGACAAAGAATGAACCCGATGAATGAGCGTAACCTATCCGACCTCAAGGCCGACCTCCTCAAGGCCCTGGCCGACTTCGAGGCCGAGGCGGAGAGAATCGGGCTGAAGCCGAAGGCGTGCCCGATATGCCGGTGCGGATGCGAGATCGAGAAGCACGTCGCCCATGGCTGCATGGGCAAGCAGGGCCGGAAGCGGGAGCCCTGCGACTGTAAAGGATTCAAGTCAATGGAGCCGCCCGAAGTCGATCCGTTCACGACGGTCGAATATTACATGAGGGACCGCAAGGGGATCTGGACGGGGGATTGACCATGAAAGCGCGCAAGTTGAATCAGAGCCAAGAAGTATCAGAATTGTTTTTCTCGCTAGTCGTCATTTTCGCCGTCACCACGCTCGGCGTCCTGCTGCTGCGCTTGGCTTTTTGGGTGCTTTGATATAGTTTTCTCACCGCGCCCCGCCTTCGGGCGTCATGCGGAATCGACCGCGCTCCGGCTCGTAGCCGTTGCCGGGAGCGGGGCGCTAAATTCTCCCCACAATAATCCCTGTTGACAAAGAAAACACTTTGCGCTATGCTTCCCTCCACATAAACCGAGTGGGGTTTCTCGCTCGGTTGTCAGCGACTTAAGCCCGCTGTCTGAGTTTGAAACGGAAGAAGGGGCTTGGGCATGTGACCGAAAGGCCACGTCTCCAAGCCCCTTTTTTATTGCCCGATGAAAGACATGCCTGAGCTAAGAACCGAAGATATAGCCGATCAAGAGATTTTCGCGACTGGCCGTTGGAACAACGATGAATACGGCGAGGCCGACTTGGACGCCATGGTGGACGCCCACGGCAAAGTCGGGTTCAGGCCGCCACTGAAACTGGGCCATTCGGAAACGCAAAAACTATTGAAGGGCGAGGAGCTTCCCGCCGCCGGGTGGGTTGAAAATCTCCGCAGAGTCGGCGACAAGCTCATGGCAGACTTCAAGGCCGTGCCGAAGACCATCGCTGACTTGATACGGGCGGGGGGTTATAGAAAAAAATCAGCGGAAGTCTATTGGGAATATTTAGACGAAAAACAGGGAACAAAGCTTCCCCGTGTACTCAAGGCCGTTGCTCTGTTAGGCGAAAGCATCCCCGCCGTGACGAGTCTCAAAGATGTTGTTGCGCTTTACAAGAGGCTCCCGAGCGGTCCCGACCATGCTTACGAGGAAAACGGTAAAGAATTTCGAATCTACCACATGGACTGCGCTATGCCTGTGCAATCTGGCATGAGCCTTGCGGATTTTCTAGTCAATTTTCCCCGCAAAAGTAAGGAGAATGTTGATTATCGCGAGGGCGACGAGGACGAGAAGTGCGGGGCCTGCAAGTTTTTCCTCGGCTATCCCCAGGCGTGCGTGCTGGTAGAGGGACGGATTGAGCCAGAGTATGTTTGCGACTACTTCGAGGGTCGGGCCGAGTTGAAGATGATGGGCGGGAACGGCAAGGTCAAGAAATACACCATCGAGGAGCGCGACGGGGAGTTCTGCCTGATAGCGAAGTCAACGGGGAAGACGCTCGGCTGCCATCCGACGCGGGAGAAAGCCGAAGCTCAGGAGAGGGCTGTCCAGGCGAACAAGCATACCGACGAGCAGGCCATCGCGGTATACCAGGACGATCCCGACCGAATATGCGGGAATCTCTGGTTCAACGGCACCGAGGAGCAGCGGGAATCTCATGGCGACGGCACAGAGGGACGAGGGCGTGACGAGAAGCCCCCGAAGGCGTGGTGGGACGATTGCGTGGCGAGCATCGGAACTAAGAAAGAGGAGGCTGTTATGGCGGCAAAAGTCTATATGAGTCGAGAGGAAGTTCAGAGGATATGCCCTCCGTGCGCCGAGAAGATGAGGGAGAAGAATATCTCCGCCCTGACCTTCACAGCGGCCCAGATGGCGAAGTTCGCCGAGGCGGACATGGAGAAGTGCATGGCGAAGGCGGACATGGTGGAGAAGTACCCCGACGAAGCGGACAGGAAGACCGCCTGCCAGAAGGCGATGGGCGGGGCGATGATGGAGGCAATTCAGGAGGCAAAAGGAGGTCCAGACATGGACGAGAAAAAGTTCGAAGAGTTGTTGGAGGCTAAGGAGACTGAGATCAAGAGGGACTACGACGCCAAGCTCGCCGATGCCAAGAAACGCGAGGATGAGCAGGCTGCCAAGATCAAGACGCTGGAGCGGCAGCGCTACGATGACCAGAACGAGGCGTGGATCAAGGAACAGAAGTCCGCCGAAAAGGGCCGGTTGATGCCCGTTGAGGAGTCGCGAATTCGGGCAATCTTCTCCTCGCTATTCGAGGATACACGAGTCGTGAAATTCTCGCATGACGGCAAGGAAGAGACCGAGACGCTGATGCAGAGCATCAAGGCTTTCGTCGAGAAACGCCCGAACGTATACAAGGAAGCGAGCGTCCCCGGCGATGACCTGCCCGTTGAGACAGATAGCCCAGGTGAAGAGGTCAACAGGCGCGTGGTCGAATATATGAACAAGAACGGCGTCAAGGACTATGGCGCGGCTATGCACGCGGTGCTCAAGGCCGACACGAAGTTGGCGGCGGACTACCTGCGGATGCAGAAGCAATAACGGAGGTGAAACATGGAACTTAGGGGAAAACTCGGGCCTACGGCAACTTTCACCGCCAGCGGCAACATGAACACCGATGCCTTGCAGTATCGGTTCGTGATGCAGGCGGCGGGGGTCAATGAGGACGTTTACATCGCAAACACTTCAGGCAGCCCCGCTGTAGTCGGGGTCAACATCGGCAAGGACGCGGACAATCGGTACTGCACGGTCGTGTTCGACGGCCTCACGAAGGTGAGGCTCGCAAGCTCGCTCGGCGCTAGCATCTGGCTCACGACCGACGCGGCAGGATACGCGATACAGTATACCGGGCAGTCTGGCGCAGCCTGTCTCGGCAGGCTAATCACCGGCGCGACCAGCGGGACGCCCGGCGAGATGATTTTCCGACAAGGGCCGCTGACCAGCAGCGTCGCCATAGTCTAGCAGGAGGTGGCTTAACATGATGACACTAGGGCAAATCAAAACGTTCGCGGGGGCGACTGGAGCAGACCTCCACATCGACACCCCATTATCGAACTTCGCTCCCGGCTATCGCCCGCACGGGCTGATTGCACGGGAAATCTCCCCGCTCGTTCAAGTTGACAAGCAGAGTAACGGGTACTACGTGTGGGACAGGGCCGAGTGGCTGCGCATCCCGAACGTGACGCGGGCCAAGGGCACCGAGGCAAGGCGCATCTCGCTCAAGGTGACGAGCGATACGTTCTATTGCTTGAACTACGCGCTGGCTGCGGAGCTTCCTTACGAGGACATCTCCAACGCCGACGCGGCCTTGCAACTCAGGCAGAGCGCGAGCAACCGGATCGTGGACGGCATGGAGCAAGCATGGGAGGACCGGCTTGCGGTCACTCTTACTACCACAACTAACGTCGGGTCGGCGTTCGACCTTACGGCTGGCGGGCTGTACCGATGGAACGACCACGTCAACGGGCAGCCGGTAGAGGACATCTACGTCGGCATCCGCTCGATCCAGGGCGTGACTGGGTACAGGCCAAACAAGCTCGTCCTAAGCGAATGGGCTGCCCAGCGGTTCCTTCGCCATCCCGATGTTATCAAGTACATCCGGGGCGCGGGTGACAACGTAGGCGGCGGGTCCGTCACAGAGGAGCAGGTGGCGCGGGCCTTCCGGTTCGACCAAGTCCTTGTCGGCGGGGGCATCAAGAACACCGCAGCCGAGGACGCGGCGGGAAGCTACACGGACGTGTGGAGCACGGCGGCGATCCTGCTGTACGTGAACCCGAATCCGGGGCTCATGGAGCCGACGCACAACACCACGTTCTGGTGGCAGCCGGAGGGATTTCCAGGCAGGCTCGGCGTCGAGCGCAGGCGGAATGACGATCGCAAGGTTGAGATCGTGGAGACCCATACTTTCCAAGCCGAGAAGGTAATCGGGGCTGAGTTGGGATTCCTGATCGTCGGCGCATAGGGAGGCGAACATGTCGTTAATTTTCAACAAGACCATCCAGACGGCCAAGGGCCTGTTCAAGGCGGGCCAGATGCTACCGGGTTATCTGTCGGGCACAGAGACAGTGCGGCAGTTCCGGGAGCAATACGGCGAGGATATTTTCATCGAGAGTGCGGATGCATCGGAGTCCTTCGCCGAGTTCGGCAAAGAGCTGACAGAGATAAAAGTATTGCTGCGCGAGATCGCGGCGGCGCTAAACGTCAAACAGGCAAACGGTGAAAGCGGAATGGCAGCCGCTCAGACGAAGCGCCCCGGCAGGTCCCGCAAGCAGCCCGAGGCCGCCCTTTCGGCGTAGGCTCGGCAAGTCCCGCCCCAAGATGGTGGCGGGTGGAGGTGAGTTATGAGGCAATACCGCGAGAAGTGGGTATCGGGTGCGTTTGTCCAGCAAACAGGCACAAACGTGCCATCTTCATTCACCGGGCTGAATGCATCATCGCTGGCCAACTTTCAGGACCTGACGCTCCTCAATGTGGCGTCGGTCGCTAGGCTCAATGCGGCATCCCTTGTCGCATTTACTGGCATCGCGTCGCTTGCGGACCTGACGCCCTCCTCATTCACCGGCGCTGCTGGTTGGCGCGGGATCACAGTCCTAAATTCAGGCACGGCGGCGTCAAGCATCCAAGCGTCGGCGGCGCAATCGGGTGCTGTAATCCATCTTCAGGTTTACAATTATGTACCGACGACAGTGGAGAGCTTTACCGGATTCTGGGTAAACTCTGTTGGCAACGGATTCTTCAATGTATTGGCCGCCAACAGCGTAGCACCGGTCAGGTCGTGCCCGTTGGCTTGGCACGTTATCAGGTAAATGAGATCAGCCGGTGGTCGCCTCCGGCGCGAACATAGCTCCCGTGGCGATGGAGGCGGGAAGAGGATGGAAAAGAAAAGAATCCCCCAGGCGTAATTGTGAGCGCGTGCGGGGATCTTTTTTTTCGGGGGTTGAAGGATGCCTAGCATCGAACGCATAAAGTTTGTCGTAGGCAGCGCGTACCAGCAGATAGCCGATCTCCAGCCGCTACCTGTCACTGTAGCGTCGGCAGCCGCCGGAGCGACTATCCCGGTCAACATTGCATCCGCTGGGGTGACTGCCGTTCCCATCAACGTCGCTTCTATCACGATGCCGACATCGATCATGTACGGAACATTCCTGAACGTCGGCACGGGTGCGGGGTTGCTACAGAATACGAGTTTCCTTACCCGGCGTGGCGTGCAGATGAAGGGACTGAATGCGAATACCGGCAATATATTCATCGCCACAGACTCCAACATCACGGCGACGGGGAGCACGGCTGGATGGGAGCTTGGCGGCGGCGACGGCGTGCTCTTTCCGATTGACAACCTCAACAGGGTGTACATCATCG
>CAZDYX010000004.1:6019-10777 GCA_964509775.1 uncultured Desulfobulbia bacterium
CATCATCGCGAATGTGACGAGTCAAAATCTCTGTTGGGTGACGGCATGATCGACCTATCTCTGCTAGATCCGGCGGCCATCGCTTTCGTTCTCGGGCTTATCGTCCCGCTTTTTGTCTACACGACGCGGGGGGCAAGGCCAAACTCTACGGCAAATAGGCTCGCGAGGTCCAACGGGACATCCTTTGTGGACTCTCTCCTGTCCGACAATGGCACGAATATCACCTTGAACAGCGGCATATTTTTCGGCTCTACTGGTGCTGGCCTGAAATACTCTTTTACCGATGACACAGACACGGGGCTTTCTCATCCGGGAGGCGATACGGACGAGTTAAGAGTGAGAACTGGTGGCACGGATCGCCTATCACTCGGCTCGGATCTAACCTTAACGGGTACCGGTGTTATAGGCTGGACCTCTGGCGTTGTTGATGCAGTACGGGATGTATTATTACGGCGTGAGGGTGTTGGCGTATTGCAGCTCGGCACTGACGCTGCCAGTCCGGTGGCTCAAACATTCAAGGGGCCAGATGCCATTGGCACGGATATCGCGGGCGCGGATCTCACCACGGCCCCCGGTCGCGGCACGGGAGCTGGTCTTGGCGGGACATTCAGGATCGCCACCGCACCGGCTGGAGTAAGCGGAACCGATCAGAACGCCTTGGTGGATCGGTTTATCATCGGTGGTGCTGGAGCGGGGTCAATGGCGGATCTCACTGTTTCTTCGCTTACCGGAGCCGCCGGGTATCGTGGCATCTCGATCATGAATTCCGGAACCACAGTAGTGAGCGTAGCGGCGACAGCGGCACGATCCGGCGCGGTTGTTCTAACTCAGATTCTCCAATACGTGGGCGACGTGAACTCGCAGGCGGGTTTCTCCACGGGAGTCCAATCTGTGCGGGCCGGAGCGTTCGAGATAGTCGCCATCGGCTCCCGCGCACCGTTAGCCAACGCGCCGGTAGCTTGGTTTGTGCTTAGATAGGAGGACTTAATGACAGAACAAATAATTCTGACCACGCCCGACCAGGCTAGTGCGGGCACGTCGGACTATTACATTGCCCGCCAGATTCTGGACCGGGACGTGCTCAAGGTGGAAATCCAACTCGGAAGTTCTGTCGGTCTACGCAGAATATTCGTGTTCAATGGCGACGACGCCAAAGCTTATATGGACACGCTGAACAAGCGGAACGCTTCCACGGTGAGCAATAACAAATGGACGCTGAATCAGCTCGTCTCCAAGGGCTATTTAAAGGGAACGGTGAGCGGCACGCCGGATTGAATACGAGGCAAGGGAGGGCATCTCAATGTTAGTGATACTATATAGCTTCGGTGCGGGCCTGCTTGGCGCGGCCTGCGCATTGGCGATCTTTATCTTGTGGAAGGATCATCAAAAGGTGACGGCAATATGGAATTTCCTGAACCGACCGCAAACGGCGGGACAGCCAACCACCGGCACGCAAGGAAACGCCGAGAAGCCGAAGTCATAGAGGCAAAATGCTACCGAATCTTCTCAACCGCGATGTCGGTGATTATGATCTCAGGGCGTTAAAGCAGTACCTGGTCGACGTTTGCGGCTTCCCCAATGCCGTTGATGTCACCGCGCCCGCGTTCTCCATCTCAACAGGCGGAACGGTCGGCGTCTTGCAGCCGGGCATTACGCTTCCCTCTCCCGTAGTCTCCGGCACGCTAAGCGGCGCTGGCGGTAAGGTCTATTACTCCGGTCTGCTCGAAGGCGCGATCACGGAGGCTGGCGGATGGGGAACCGGGCGGATCACCGTGTCTCACGGCGACCGCTACAACTTGGCATTCGGCGCTAGTCCTGAATATCCCGACGTGATTGTGGCTGGCATCTTTTTTGAAGGTGCTGGGATGAACCTCGTCACTGAAGGGCTGCTTCAGTTCTACACCTGGTACACGCCCGTACTAGGCTTAGGCATGCCAGGCCCGGGTGGTCCAAATCAGTTGCAGCAGGTGTATTTCGATTTGCGCCACTCGCTGACCGCGACAATTGGCACGCAGAGAGCCTTCGAGTTTAACGCCGTCTTTTCCCCTGCGGCTGGCACTCCGACTGATAGATTCTTCACGCTAAAACCCATCCTTGACTGGGGCGGCATTCCCGGAGCCGGTAGTTACGAGGCGCTTGTAATTCAGGCCATTGAGACCTCCATACCAACCGGGACGAATTATTTGATCCGCGCCCTGGCGGGAGCGACGGGGCAGAGCCAGAAATTCGCCGTTGACAACGCGGGCAACGTGTCGCTTGCTGGCGGGTTCGAGTTCGGCGAGCTAGCTGCTGACATGCCAGCAGGTCCGGTGGGCACCGTGCGGCTCTATGCCGTAAGAAATGGGGCTGGAAAAACCGAGCTTCGCGGCAGGTTCAATACCGGAGTGCCGCAAGTGATTCTGACTGAAAATTAAGGAAGGGCGAAAGGACAAATGATCTATATGAGCGAAGAGGGGAGGACGGAGGAGTGAAGCGATATTCTCTGGATATAACGATCTTCTGCCACGGCATGCAGATGGCGGGCGACACGATACCATCGGGCAAGTCGCTCGGGGGCAGTGAGACGGCATGCATACAAGCCGCCGAGGAGATGGCGCGGCAGAAACATAGGCCGCTGATATTCTGCAACACGGAGAAGGAGCACGAGTGCAACGGCGTCATGTATATGCCAATCGGCTGGGTAAAGCAGGCGAACGGCAACATGTTCCCCAAGGGCTTCCTGGACTACGCCCGATCCACGCCGCACGACGTTCTGATAATGCAGCGGCTCCCCGGCATCATGTCGTGGGAGTTCCAGAGCAAAGTCAACTTCCTCTGGCAGCACGACCTTGCGACCAAGACCGGGCCGTCTAACTTCCACGGTACGATGTGGAACATGGACCGCATTTTGGTGATATCGCAGTTCATGAAGCGGCAATATCACGAGGTCCACGGCGGGCCGGACTCCGTCTTTCATGTCACGCGAAATGGGATCGACATTAACCTGATCGACTCTGTGCCCGAGCAGGAGCGGGACCGATTCAAGATCATGTTTACTTCCAGACCGGAGCGTGGCCTTGACATCATGCTGCGGGACGTTCTGCCGAGGATTCTACGGCGGGAACCAAAGGCGCAACTCTACATATCGCGCTATGACGACGTGGCGACGCTGCCGCTCTATCAGCAATGCGCGCAGATGGCAGCGCAGTTCGGCGACAGAGTAGTAAACCTCGCCAACCTCGGGAAGCAGGAACTTTACAAGCACTACAAGCAGGCAAGAGTTTATGCCTACAGCTCAGTTTTTGAAGAGGTGAGTTGCCTTTCTTTGGCAGAGGCATCCGCCTGCGGCGCGGTGTTCGTCGGTCCATGGAAAGGCGCTTTGCCGGAGCACAAGGGCGGCGAGCCTGTGCTTATTCGGGATGACGGCAGCATCGGACAGCCGGGGGACGCGATCGACAAGGGGCTGGGGGCCGTATCGCCGAAGTTCGTCGAGCGCATGGCGGAGGAAGTTGTCGATTTATTTCACAATGACGAGCGATGGGCGAGGCTATCAAAGCGGGGCCGGGAGAAGGCGGAAAAGTGGACGTGGAAGGCGGTCGTTGAGGACTGGGTAGACCTCGCCCACCAGGTCATAGCGGAACGCACATCGGAGCCGAGGCGGCTTGTCAAGCATTTCCTAGTCAACTCCGACGTGGTGGCCGCGCAGAGGTATGCCGAGCATGTCGGGGACGAGCTTATCAAAAAGTCCGTTGGCCGCTATATAGGTCGGTTTGTCCCGTTCATGTCCATTGAGGACGAAGCGGAGCGCAAGGCGGCGATGGCTAAATTTTATGAGGAGAGGAGCGGGGGCGCTAACGCGAGCTGGCAGACGGCCTTCTGGGCCGACCAGGAGCCGCGCCTCCGGGTCCTCCTCGACTGGATCGCGCAGCAAGGGGATGAGGTGCGGACAATGCTGGACTTCGGCTGCGCGCATGGGGGATACGCCCGAGCACTATCCAACGCCCGCCCCTCCCTTCGGGTGGTTGGTCTCGACGTGTCCCCCTCTCTCATCCGGTGCGCGAACGAGCTGCGGGAGGCCAAGCTGCCGGACGGAAATCCCGCGTGCCTCCATCCGGAGAATTTGCAGTTCATGGTCGGAGATGAGGATACGAACGTCACTGGAACTTTGGCCTTAGAAGATTCAACGATGCTAGGAAATCCCGACGGAACGATCAGTCTTGATAAGAAATTTGACCTCGTTGCCGCTCTGGAAGTCCTTGAGCACGTCCCCGACTCCGAGGCCATAATCAAGAAATTGGAGCGCCACTGCAAGCCCGGCGGCTGGATGTGCTTCACGGTTCCACACGGTCATAGGGAGCGCGACGAGTTCCTGACAAAAGGCGTGCCGCCGGTCCACGTCCGGTCATTCGACAGGCACGACCTGATAGACCTGTTCGGGCACCGCCAGGACTTCCAGATAGTGGCGTTCTCTGACTTCAAGGAGTTGGACTACGACAGAACGTTCTCCGGCTGGTTCATGGTGCTGTACCGCAACGATGGGCAGGACATAGGAAAGATCGACTATGAGCGGAAATTCTTTTTGCAGGGGCCACGCGAGACGGTGTCTGTGTGCATGATAACGCACAACGCGGAGGACACATTGCACCGCTGCCTCAAGTCCATAGCCAAGCTAGCCGACGAGATCATCGTGGTCGACAACGGCCCGTCGACGGACTCCACGGTGGCGATAGCCCAGCAGTACACCGCCGACGTGAGGGCTGGGACGAGCCCGTTCTGGTG
>CAZDYX010000004.1:10787-18216 GCA_964509775.1 uncultured Desulfobulbia bacterium
CGCGCACAAGATGAGGCACCAGCCGATGGAGATCCTCCCAGGCCAGTGCCAGATGGCCGGCTTCGAGACGCCGAGGAACGAAAGCATCAAGGGAGCATGGGGGGACTGGATCTACTGGATAGATGCGGACGAGGCGACGCTTAACTGGCAGGACGTGTGGCGGTATCTCAGACCGAACTGTTATTTGGGCTATGCCATCAACCAGCATCACCTGTCCGTTGACGCTAAGGAGGCGATGAGGACGGACATCCCGTGCAGGCTGTTCAGGAATCATAGGGGGCTCAAGTTTTTCGGGCTCGTTCACGAGCACGCGGAGACCACCATCAACGGCGGCATCGGCCCGCAGAATATTCTGATACCAATCAGTATCCACCACGATGGCTACGCGAACGAAAACATAAGGCGCGGGCGGTTCAACCGGAATCTGCGGCTCCTTGAGTGCGATAGGCTGAAATACCCGGACCGGTTGCTGGGGATATACCTCTACGAGGTGCGTGACGGCATCCACATGGCGCGCTACGCGCAGGAAGCTGCTGGGGGACAAATCACACCCGAGGTCCAGCAGCTCTGCTGGGGCGTCATCAACGCCTACCGCAAGCACTTCCTCGGCAAGGACGTGCTGCTGGCCCAGGACGGAATCCTCTACTACTCCGACGCGCTCACGATGCTAGGAATCGGCATGGAGGTTGCACTCGACATCGACGTGAGGCAGCAAGGGGCGCATCTCAACGGCAGCGGGACGAGGTGCCGCGTCATGGACTATGAGGAGGCCAAGCTAATCACGGACCAGGTACTTAGGCAGAAGTTCGGGCCGTGGCAGGGGAGGTATATACAGTAGCATGCCCAGGGATATCATAGGCGCTCCAGCCAAGACTGATATTGTCGGCACTGTCCAGCGATTCGAGGGCGATACCGTGGAGCAGTTCACGCTCACGAACACGCTCACGGTCCCGGCCACGGTTCAATTCATGGTCTTTAATATTGACGCTGCGACCTTGGCCCCGGTGGCGGCGCAATCGGGCCAAGCCGTGGTAGTCTCGGCTGCGGCGGCAAATATCGGCAGCGTGGGTGTGTATTATCTCTGGCGGCAACTTCCGGTGTCGGCGGGGCTTTACACATACGAGTGGCGGATGTGGGGCTCGGCTGGCGGGACTTCCGGCACCATCGCGGACAGCGTGTTCACGGTGCGGCGAAATGAGTTCGACATATTCCGGACAGAGCCGCACAGTTTCTTCACCTACGGGAACAGGGGCGAAGTGGTCAGGCGCGCACGAACGCTGGTATCGCGGGGCGACCTCACGGAGCGGGACATAAGGCCCCACATGGAGGCGGCGGACGGATGGATAGACAGCAAGCTTGGGATAATCGTGACGGTGCCGCTCAGCCCTGTCCCAACGATAGCGCGGGAGATATCGAACCACGGCGCGGCGTATTTCTTGATGACCTCGTATTACGGCGGGCAGAGGGCCGAGATACCTACGGACATCCAACGGCAGTGGGAGCAAGACAATGAGCTTTTGGACGGCATAGTGGAGGGCAAGTATTCCCTCGCTGGCAGCGGGGTGGCGTTCCGCAAGGAGGACGAGATAAGCCACATCGAGGGCGGCATAGAGGGCGGCGTGCCGGTGTTCGGGCGGAGCGAATTCACGGAGCAGGAAGTGGATTCAGACATAACGGACGCAGAGTCGGACCAGAGGGATTGAGATGAACGTGTACGCTTTTGACGTAGATGAGACGCTCGAAAAATCGGGCGGTCCTGTCTCATTTGATAGCTTGATGCAATTGCGTCGGGATGGTCATGTCGTCGGTATTTGCGGAAACTTGGCGGGCTTTTGCACTGGGACAAAGAATTGGCACGAGATTGTTTCTTTCTTGCTTAATTTCGATACCTTCCCGCTTTACGGCGGGCGCATGGGAAGCTGCTTTCCAAAGGAAGTCTGGTTGCGCGTCTTTAAAGAAGTGACATTTCCAAATGCCGATGATTACATCATGGTCGGGAACATATTCGGGGTAAGCGGCGGCTCGGACGACCAAGGTGCGGCCCAAAGAGCGGGCTGGAGATTTATTTCTGAACAATCATTTGCGGACGGAGAAAGATAGATGGCAGGCGTATCCGTTGAGCTAACAGTCAGGGGCATGCAGCAGGTGCAGCGCATGCTGCAACGGCTCGCCAGTAGGGCCGGGAGCAGCGGTGGCCGCACGGGACTACATGCTCGTTTCGCCGTCCTCGCTCACCGGTGGATAGACCGAAACTTTCAGTCCGAGGGTGCGATGACCGGGACGCCATGGGCAAAGCTGAAGCCGATGACGGTAGCGGGACGCAAGAAGGGAAGCAGCAAAATATTGCAGGATACTACCGCGCTACGAATTAGCTTCCTGCCGCAGTGGGATGATCAAGCGGCACGCGTTGGCTCCGCGATGGAGATATCGAAATATCACGAAGAAGGAACAGGAACTTTCGGGCCGAAAGGGCAGTCATATATTATCGAGCCTAAACCGGGGGGAAAGGCGTTGGCTTGGAAAGTATCAGGACCGTTAATGGGCGCGACGCCGTCGGGCCTGTCGTTTTTCCGAAGCGCGACCGTCGGCAAGAAATTCGGCAGGGGATTCAGCTCATTGAGAACGGGAACTACATATAAGAAAGGCGAGAATGTAGTATTCGCGCGAAGGGTCGTTCATCCTGGGGTTCCCATCAGAAGAATGTTACCGAGAATGGGCGAGCCGACCTTGATGCCGGAGTTGCTGAGAGCCGCGCTCAACTACGTTAAAGAGCAGGAACGGGCGACGTAATGGCGAACTTCAATGTATACGATTTTGTGATCGTGCCCATCGGGGAGAAGCTGAGGGGAGATAGTAGGTTCAGCGGGATCAACGTGTTCTACGACCGCAGCGAGGAGAAGATAGTGCCGCACGCCTTCTGGCCCGCGATAAACTACTTCATCATGCCGACGGGGGCGGAAGATACGATGCGCGGCTCGCGAACCGGCACGTTCCAGGACAGACGCTTCAGGCTCCCCGTGGGCTTCGGAATATGGATGTTCGGCGCACAGCCGGACGCCCTTGATAGGGCATTGTGGGGAACGTCGGAAGACCTGCGCGACTGGCTGAGCGAGAACGTGGACTTTGACCGGACGAACGGCGTGGCGATACTGGGGCCGAAGATCGTCCGGATAGACTATGCTGGGGATGAGAATGGGATGGCGGGCGACCAGCTTGTGACGTGTGAATTTGAGATGTTCAGCGGGAGCGGGGTATAATGGCCCTAAAAGGATTATCGCTGAAAATATGCGAAGATGCGGGATGGATGGTGATCCCGGTGGCCGAGTTGAAAATCATCATACTGCTTATGATGATCGTATTGGTCATCTTCTAACCAAGCAGATTCACCGTGGGCTATTAAAACGATATGGCGGTAAAAAAGGACATACGCAAATACCCACAACTGGAATACTGGCCCATCAAGACCAGTACGGTGCTCGCCTGCACGGGCTGCCTGCGGGAGATTCGGGTGCTCGTGCCATGCTTTGCATGTTCGGACGGAAAGTATTATCATGTAGGCTGCAAACCAGCCAGCAACCCCGCAGTCAAGGGAGGCATCGGGCCGTCGGTGGACTCGGACGAGGGAGGAGGCGGCTAACGAAGGTGCCTGATGCCTGATGTCTTTCTCACTCGGAGACAAGAACTTCTCGGGAAAATCGAAGCTACCTACGGGACCGACTCGGCTCCCAGCGAGGCCAACTCGTTCGAGGCTCTTCGCCTTGTGGACCCCTTCGTGGGCGACTTCGGCCAGGGCATGGTGGAGGTCAGCGGCGGAAACCTCACTAGGGGCTTTAATCGACCCATAGCGACGGTCCGGCCCGCCGGAGTGACATTCCGAACCTATGTCCACGGCATCCCGAGCCCTGCGTCTGGATATATCTACACCGCCAACCAGAAGCCGCCAATCGGGGATTATCTGCGGGCCTGCGGCTTGCAGGAGACCTTCGAGAGCGCGGGATACGCGGGGGGGCGATACCGCTACCAGACCACGGCGGACCCGAGTTCTGACAATTCAATGACTCTCGTATGCCATGAGGACGGCTTCGATCATCGGCTCACTGGCTGCCGGGGTAACGTCAATTTCATCTACGCGGCCGGCGCGCCGGTCGTGGCGGAGTTCAACTTCCGGGGCATCCTCACCACGGAGGCGGCCACGCTCAGAAACGCGCCGTCGAACCTGCCGACTATCGTGCCGCCCAGATGGATCGGCAGCGGCAGCGTGTTAGTTGAATCATTGCACGCCATCATGACTGCCGCCAACTTCCAGACCGGCAACACCCTCTACGAACAGCCCGCAGCCATAGCAAGTTCGGCGTCCGGCATAATTCAGGTGGTCATCACAGAGCGCGCGCCGGGAGGCTCGATAGACCCAGAAGTGACTAACGCGAGCACGCTCAACTTCTTCGCGCAATGGAGGGCGACATCAGGGGCGATCCTGCAATTGCAGACTAACGTCACAACCGGTAACAGGTTCACACTCACGGCCTCGCAAGTCGTCATCAAGACGCTCGCCAGAGGAGACCAAAGCGGGCTCAGGATATTCGACACGGGGTTCCAGGCATATGAGCGGGGTTCTAACGACGAGTATCAGATTATCTTCGATTGATGCTAATGTTTGCGCTGCCGGATGTGCCGCAGTTCGTTGAGGTCACCATGATCGAAGTCATGGCGCTGACAATCGCTGCCGAACTCTGGCTGTTGTTCGGCGGAAAGGCGGGGAGGGAAAGATGCCTCTTGAGATAGAGCGGTTCAAGCGGACGGTGACAAGCCCGTTCACCGGGCAGGAGTACGACATAATCAAGATTAGCCAACGCGACTTATTCGAGCATCTTGGATTGCTGCCGCTCATCTTAGCGACGCCAGTTGGCGAAGAGGTGAAGAAAATATCCGGCGCGCTTACCGAGAAGCTGGACAACCCGGAAGATTCCAAGCGAGCGGAAAGATTTCTATTAGAGCGCGGCGTTGTCCAGCCGAAGATTTGGTTTGGCGATGGCGAATGCCCGGAGTATCAGCTTCCCTATGATTGTATGGCAGATGATCGCTACTGGCTGGCGACGCAGATAACGAATTTCGCTTTCGGGGTGGGCGACTTCAAGATCGACAAGTTTTTTCGAGGGACAGACCCCGGAGATCCTGGACCTAGTGGCCCGGAGGTACGGGCAGAGGCCGTCAACGTTGATGCCCCGGGACCCGGACTCACCCCAGAGCGTATTTAATAGCGACATGGAAAGGCTCTGGTTCGACGTGAACGTGGCGCTTAGGGGTATGATGGCGGAGATGAAAGGCGCGAAGGAGCGGGAAATTCGCGGGCCGGTGACGAGCCGCAGCCAGGCCGAGGCAATAGCGGAGACGGCTAGGCGGCAGGTCGAGGAGATGGAGCGTGGTGGCAGATAATGTTATAGAAGTTCTCATAATCGGCGTCGATAAGCTATCACCCGAAGCGCAAAAGGCGATGACAACGCTGAGGGAAATGGCGCAATCTACCGGCCCGCTGGCGACCGGGATGGACAAGGCATCACGATCCACGGACAAATTTCACTCCGTTCTTGGCCCGACGCACAGGGTCATAAGCCAGGTTTTCAACGCCATGGCGGCATTGAATCCAGAATCTCGCATCCTGGTCGGGAACCTCGACAATCTGGCACTAGGAACCGTATTGGCGGCGCAAAGAACTGGTAGTTTGGCCGCCGCTCTCAACCCGTTAACAATTGGCGTTACGCTCGCAGCCGCAGCGATAGGCACGATTGTGTTTAAATTTGTGGAAGCCCGGAGGGCAACTGAAGAATTCAATAAGACCGTGGATGGCAACCGGCAACAATTAGCCGCGCTCAATTTGGAATACCGAGCACTAGTCGCGTCTGCTGGTCTGTTCACTAAATCTGCCGGTGAAGTTGAAACTGCGATGGCCAGGGCGCGATTGGCCCATGCTGGAGAAATGCAGGCCGTGATAGATCAAATTCAAGCAGAGCGAAGCACGGCGCGCGGATACGGCAAAAAATGGATAGAAGATGCGGCTAAATATTGGTATAATATACCGACGCAAGAGGATACTATCAAAGTATTGGAAGCCAGGCTTTCTGTTCTGCGAGGACTTACGGAAGCACAGACAAGGGGTGCAGGTAGGGCCGTCGGTACTGCACAGGACATTGAAAGGCAACAACAGTTCCAAGAGTTGCAACTTAGATCGTGGCGAGAAATAGCGGCGGAAATGGACAAGGTCGCAGGCTTGGAAGAGGAAATCTTTGATCCCGACTTTGAGAACAAAATCGTCGAAGCGATAGTGAAGGGCAACCTGAAAATAATCGAAAGCAACAGGGACATGTTCAAGCGATGGGCCGACGGTTGGGGAGACATGGAGGAGGGCACCGTCGAGACCATCAATGCCATGGAGTTGGTTTTCAGTGAATGGCGCGACAAACAGAAAGACGCGGATAAAGGTCTCACGGAAATCATACTAGATGGTATCGCAAACCGCAAGCAGGGGCTTGAACGGGAGATATTTCAAATCAATCGTTGGCAATCGGTACAAATTGAGGCGCTAGAAAATCTCAAAGTAAAATATCCGGAATTGGCAGAGAAAATCAACGAGGCCATGGCGTCAATCAGAGAGCAGGCATTGCAGAAAACAACCGAGGCGGTCAAGAAGCAGCAGCAAGAATTAGAGGCCGCTGCCGATGAGATGGCTCGGTCATTTACCGATACGTTCATCTCCATCATAGACGGCGGAAAATTCGATCTCATTAACGTAATGCGTAACTTGGGCCGAACGATAATGACGGAGTTCATTCGGGAAGCCCTGAAAACGCTTATATTACAAGCCGGGATTACATCGAAGGGTAGCATCGGCGGCGGGATATTTCAGTGGTTATTCGGTCTTCTCGGCAGCAAGGGCGGGGGGTCAGGTGATTTCATGATCGATATGTTGCAGTGGGGTAAAGGTGGTTACCTATCCGGCAACTTCATGCCCGTCGGCACGCTCAGGCAGTTCCAGCACGGCGGCGTGGCGCGCGGCCCCACCCTCGGCGTCATTGGAGAGGAGGGGCCGGAGATCGTGGCGAGGATGAAGCCGGGCAGGGCGGGGGACTTCGGCGGCGGCGTGACGGTCAACATCAACGGCGACATCATCCCGCGCCAGCCGAACATGAGGCCGCAGGATGTGGTGCTCGTGGTCGCCGACGACATGGAGCGTGGGGGCAAGACGGCCAAGGCGGCGATCAACTTGCAGAAGAGAAGATAATGCGACAACCGATCACAGAGGCGACCGCGCTTGAACAGGACGCCAAGAAGCTGGTGCGGGCATGCGCGACATTTGATTGGGACAGGCACCTCGCCTCGTGGCTCACCGCGAGCATGGATCGTGGGGGAGTTTTCGCGGGCGTGATGCGGGAGG
>CAZDYX010000004.1:18226-19310 GCA_964509775.1 uncultured Desulfobulbia bacterium
TCAGGACGCGAAACGCGCATCAAGAAAGCACGGGGCGAGGCGAAAGCATTAAATAACTTTAGAGCGGGCACGTCTATGTAATATATTTGAAATATGACTTCCAGAAACTCCATATTTGATTGCCAGCATTCTCGCGGTCAGTATTCTCGGCTTATAAAGCTTCCGAATTATGCGAACATCATCGTCAGTAAGCCACCAATCGCGAATGTGTCTATTTTTCCTTATAAAATCAAGGGCATTTTCTCTTTTCGTTCCCAAAAACAAATGCTCAGGGCGAATGCATGGTGGATTGTCACAATGATGCAGAACGCATATATCTTTAGGAATAGAACCATAGTGAATTTCCCACGATACGCGATGTGCCAGCCTACCCTTTGGAGAACGAATCATTCCATAGCCACCTGGAACTCTGCTGCCAGTCCACAACCAACAGCTATGGGTTTTGTTGACCTTAGACCAAAAACGCTCTTCAAGCGTAATGCTCCGCCAACAATTGCGGCTGCAAAATTTACACGCTTCTCTCTTTGCCGCAAACGGTTTTCTTTTGAATCCCTTGCCGCATCTCTGGCAATTAAAAATTGGCATAGGAGAATTATACAACAAACGGCGTGAAAGTACAATATGGCAGGAGTCAGAACCTTGACTTTTACACCCTCTTATGTCGAGCGGGAGTCCATCACGCTCACGTCGGCGACGCAGCTCGACAACACGGGATTGGCGCAGCGGTTCAGCCGCGCGTCGCGTCCGGCGTACCGGTTCACGCTTCGCTTGGAGGCGTTGACGAGGCAGCAGGCGGACTCGCTCACGGCGGCCCACGCGGTCTTGCAGGGCGCGAACTCTTTTCTGTGGGACGGCGGGGGGTGGGGGAGCGTGGATAACTTCAGCTTGATAGGAGAGGGAGACGCCGCAAGGCGGGAGTTCTTCCTCGGCAACCGCAACGTGGGCGCGGGGTCCGTGGCGTTACAGACATTCAGGCCGTCGAATGGGCAGACCTCGGCATGGGCGGCATCGTCAACGAACGCATGGCCGTACTCGCTCACGGGCGGGGCCGGCGTGATAACGTTCGCCAACTCCTCGAACACCA
>CAZDYX010000004.1:19320-33718 GCA_964509775.1 uncultured Desulfobulbia bacterium
CGGCGTCGGGGGACGATGTGAACGCGCGCTGGGGCTGCAACTATAGATGCCATTTTGAACCGGAGGGAATCAGAATAGTGACTGAGCATCGCGGGGTATTCTCGGCAGAACTGATATTGACGGAGACGGCGTACACGGGATGAGCGGTGGACGAGAAAAAGCTGGTGTGGATGAGAAGTTGCGCATGGTGCAGACGCCCACTCACGAAAGAGGACCCGATGGAGACGTGGCGGTGCAAAGACTGTGGCTGGACCGGGGGGGATGAAAGGGGCAACGGGGAATGGACTACGAACCGAAGAGTGCCTTCGAGGGATTAGTGCTCGCCAAGCTGGAGGACTTGAAGAGCAATATTTTCGCTATGGACACGCGGCTATGGAACCGCATCGACGCGGCTAAGGATGAGATCGCCAAGGTGAACGGCAGGCTGAGAGCGAGCGAGAGCGACGTGGCCGTGCTCAAGTCGGAAGTCATAGGCGTGAAAGCAGAAGTCATTAGCGTAAAAACCAAGAGCATCAGCGTCGGGGGCCTATCGGGTGGCACTATCGCGGCTGCTTTCGAGATATTAAAGGGGTTTTTCTGGAAGTGACGGGGCGATGAGCTTTCTCGAAACCCTGCGGGAGGAATAGCAATGGCCGACCTTGCGACATTCGCGTTCGCCTTCGGTTTCGTATTCACGCTCGGCGTTGTTATCGGCTTTATCGCCCGTGCGTTCTTTTACGGTTGAGATGAGAGAGATGTTTTGGTTGGAACTATTCATAGGCGGAGGGGCGCTAGCTTGGATTGCCGGCTATCTCATAGGCTCTTGGGTTAGAACCTGGAAGGAATTTTAGGTAAGCAGATGAAAAGGCTCGAAAGAATAGTATCCGAAGTGCGCCGGTTGAAGTGGCCGCTTTCTATAAGTGTGCTCACCATCGCGCTCGTTGACACGGGCGTCATAAGTCCTATGAGCCGATGGGCGGTGATAGGCCACAAGTTCAGCGTGATAACGCTGGCCGTGATCCTGGCGCACTATGTCAGATCGGAATTATGGCCCTATATCGACCTTTCGGAGATCCTATCTAGCGAGGACGACGCGGGCCGCAAGATCGCGGCGTGCCTCTTGATCGGGCTTTTCATGTTGGCGGTGATTCTCGGTGTGGCGCTGGGCTTGTAAGGGGCGAACTATGATCGACATTTTGCTCTTGGCCGCTTTCCCGATAATCGCATGGTTGGTTATCGCTTGGACTATAAGGAAAACGTGAAGCTTCGCCTATTCTTTCTCGCTGCCTGATTATGCCGCGAGCCACAGCAAAGCGACGGCAATCCCTCGGCAGGCGGCGCTCTACAGGGCAACCGTAATCCGAGAGGTGAGGTTCTACTGGGGCATGGCGGAGAGCCCGGCGACGTTCATGGGGCAGATCGCGCAAGAGTCCGGTTTCAGGGAGGACGCAAAAAGCGCATTCGCTTCGGGGCTTACGCAGTTCACAAAACCCACGGCGGAATGGATTCAGGGGTTGTATGCCCGAGACTTGCGTGAACTGTGCGCAACTAAGACTGGATGCCCGCTAGAACCGAAATGGGCGATACGCTCCATGATACTCTACGATAAAAGATTGTGGAACGGCTATCCGAACGCCGAGGGGGACGAACGGAAAGCCTTCATGTTGAGCGGCTATAATGGGGGCGACGGCTGGACACGCTAGGGGCAGGCGCAGGCAACAAAATTGGGGCTTGACCCCGATACCTGGTTCGGCAGCGTCGAAACTGTCTGCCTGCGCGCCGTATGGGCCTGCAAGGAGAACCGGGGCTACCCCCGGCGCATCTTGCTCGAACTGCGGCACCACTACGAGAATGGGGGATAATCAGATGAGGATGCTGGCGCTCGCCGTTGTCATCTTGCTATCCGGCTGTTCACTGCCGACCATGCCCCTATTATCGCGGACGGCGAAGCCGGACATATTCGGAGTGGCATCGGACCTAACGGGCCACCTGGATGCCAGGGTTCTCAACAAGGAACGGCTCTCGTATCTGCGGGAGTATGTCATCTCCCTGTGCGTCTACGGCCACCTGGGGGCCAGCGAGTGCGCCAAGGCGATGGAGGGCGACGCCAAGGTCGTGGCGGCATATCACGCCAAAATCATAGCGCAGCTTATGCGCGGCGACGCTCTTGCCGCCAAGCCGAGCGAGCTGTTGCTCAACAGGTGGGGCGACATAGAGCGCGAGGTGATGGAGAAAATGAAATTAGACACGGCAAGGCAGGAAATCCAAAGGCTCAAAAACGGCATAACGCAGTTGGAGAAAGGAAGATAATCTATGAATGCATTCCTATTCTACTACTCCCTTGCCCTCACCATCCTCGTGCTCTACCAGAACTGGGGCACAGTGAGGGATTTCATCCAAGACTTGGTGGATTGGTTCCGTGGTTAAACAAGTCTCCATTATCATTGCCATGATCGCAGCTATCCTGCTTTTAGGTTTTGGCGGCTATCGCATGTTTTATCGTTCCGATCCTGGCGATTCCGCACGGGTCAAGGAATTGGAAATAGAGATAGGCGTGTTTCAAAACAAGCAACTCAAGGCCAAGATGGAGATTGATAAAGCTAAGGAGTTAGCAGCAAAGGCCCTGGAGCAATCACGCTTGGCGGATGCTAGAACGGAAGTGTTCCGCTCGCAAGCAACTGAGTGGCGCGGGCGCTACGAGATGGCGATTCGGGAGCGGGAGACCCTGAAAAGAGCTCAAACTGGGAGCGAGGCGGTCAAAGAGCTTCGGAGGATGGGTTGGGTAAGATGAAGGTCGTCGCCTTATTTTTGGCGTCTCTGCTATTGATTGCGCCGATGCGGGGAATAGCCGCCGAGATTTCCGGCGTCGAGCTGAGACCTGGCGATGCCGTTTCGGAGGGCGGCGCATTCTTCCCCGGCGAGGCGGCGATAGGGCTATTGGAGGCGCTGCGGGACCTGGAATCCCTCAAGGCGAAAGTGGACGCGCTGCTGGGGGAGCTTAAACTGAAAGAGCAAGAAGTTGCCTCGCAGAAGGAGTCCCTGAAATCGCTTGAGGAAGCGCGGGCGCAGACGGCCATCGCTCTAGCCAAGGCGGAGTTCATCATCCAGAACTGGGAGCTGATAAACAAGGCGATGCTGTCCGTCATCGAGGAGCATAGAAGGGTCAATGCAGAGATGCGTGCCTTCAACGAGCAGACCATGACGGCACTGAAGGACGCGAGATCCGAGCTTTGGTGGACAAAGGTGTTTTCGATAATCCCGATACTAGGCACGGCGGCGCTGCTGTTCGTGGGGAAGTGACCAATGGGCCAAGAGTTCGAGATGGGCGATAGGGTGAGAGTGACGCACAAGCACTGGCGGCGCGGCGGGCACATCGGCACCATCGTCGCATTCGATATCGAGAAGCAGGCGTGCAGGTGGACCGTCGCATTTGATATTGCGTTCCCCGGCGGCGGCTTCACGGAAGAGGTCAACAGGGAATGGAAACAGTGCCTCAACATGGACGCAAGCCAATTGGAGAAAATATGAGGCTATTGTTCGTCATAGTCGTACTATCGCTGGTTGTTCCCATATCGGCGCTGGCTCAATCCGGCTCGCTGGTAGAATTGTTCCGGCGCATATCCCCGGCGGTCGGCGCTCTGTACGCGCAGAATCAGCAGGGGAGTCTGGAATTCAACTGCACCGTCACGGCCACGGACAAGATCGGCGACGCGACGGCTCTGATAACGGCGAGCCACTGCGTCACCAAGGGCGTCTCGTACCTGGTGACGTTCGACGGGCGGCGGTTCTACAACGCGCGGGTGTGGAAGCTCCCGCCGGAGGAGGCGGACCCGAAGAAATACACGAGGCCACCGGGAGTGCCGGAGACCGACATGGCGTATTTCCTGATCGAGGAAAAGCTGACGCTCCCGACGGTCAACCGGGCCACGCACTCGGCGGTCGAGCCGGGCCAGCGGATAGTCAACATCGCCTACCCGCTCGGGATAAGCAAGACGCGGTACGAGGGGATAATAAGCGGCCGCTTCGACCGACCGGGGGCCAATCAGAATGGCTATCTGCTCTTGCAGGTCTTCGGCGCTCCCGGGTCGTCCGGCAGCGCGATAATCAACGCGGACACGGGCGAGATAGTGGGCGTCCTAGTGAGTGCGATGCAGCGGCAGATCGGGCTGCCGGTCATATTCGCCACGCCGATAGAGTACGAACACTATTTGGTGGAGGTGCCCGATGGTATGCAAGTCCAAAAAGGTAGCACGAAAGAGAAATAAGCCGGGCAGCAAGAGGAAGGCGAAGCTCCCGACACCGAGGCGCAAGGTTCAACGGGCGGAGGGTTTCACCCGGCGGTGAAAGCGCAGAAGGGGGGAAGGGGATGAGGAGATTCGTAGCTGGACGAGTTCATTCATAAGTCTGAAAAATTCCTTAGAGCAGGGGAGGCCCTGGGCTCAGCTTGTGGAACTGGTGGTCAATGCGAACACCACCGCCTATCTGACATCCCATCCCGAGACGCTTTCTTACAACGGCCAGACCTACATGCCGTTCCCCATGCTCATCGGCGAGGAGCAGCAGACCTCGGACGGCGAGCTGCCGCGCATGTTCGTGGACGTGTGGAACATCGGCGGCGAGGTGTTCCGGTTCGCCAAGGACAACGACCTGTCGCTCAACGACTGCACGATACGATTGATAAACACGACCCTCACGACCTCCGGGCAGGACGACAGGATAAAACTCCAGATACTTGGCGCGGCGTTCGTGGATGAAATAGGAAGATTCAGTCTGGGGTATAGATTTAATTACGAAGCGGAAGGCCCCGGTCCAACATGGAACCGGCGCGATCACCCGAGCATTCCGTTTAACTTCAAAAATTATGGCATCGTCGGATGATTGGATGCTCGCCCTTGTGGGCGCGCCGTTCAAGGAGGGCGGGCTCAACCCCGAAGAGGGTTTCTATTGTTATGGGCTTGTTCGCTACGTACTTGGCATAGGAACGGGCGTGTGGATTCCCACGGCCCCTATAGGCTGGAAAAAATACGGAAGTGTCTATCCGTTCAAAGGCACGGCCCTGCGATATGACGTGCTCATGTTCTCACAGAAGGGCACGGGGCTTATCGATCACGTCGGCGTGTGCGACGGCGCGGGGAATTTCATCCATGCGAATAAAACAAGCGCGGCGGTCGTGTGCGAGCCGGTGAGCAAGTATTTCGGGAAGATCGTCTCCGTGGGGAGGCTTAAACGTGCGGATTGAGTTCGAGGATATAGCCGAGAATAAGCGGGCCTACGGCTGCGCGCAGCCCCCGCCGGGCGTGACGTTGGGGCAGATATTCGACCACGACGCCAACCTCAAGAAGATCGAGAAGGCGATCCTTCAGGTGTCCGTCAACGGCAACAGGATAGACAACTGGCGAGAGATAGCTCCTATTAAAAACGACCACATCAAATTTAGCATCGGGCCAGGCGATGTTATCTCGGGCCTTCTTGGCATCTTTGGTGCATTTTTCAGCCTACAGGGCATGATCTCTGCGGTTTTTTTCTTCGTTGACTTGTTCAATCGTCCGCAATCACCAAAGATCCGGAGCGGGCCGCGCGAGAGCCCGACATACGGCTTCGCGGGCCTGCAGGACACGATGGTTCCCGGCAACCCGATCCCGGTCACATACGGAGTACACCGCCAGGGCGGCCAGGTGCTCATGTTCTACCTTGAGGTCGGCTCCGGCTCAGAGGGCAGGCGGCTCATAATGAGCGAGCAGTTGGGCCTTTGCCACGGCCCCGTGGCATCGATAGCGGCGGTGGAGATAAATGAGGTCCCGGCCACCGACATCTCCTCCACGGTCACGATCCAGACGCGGCTCGGCGGCACGTCGCAGTCCGTCATGACCGGATTCGACAGGATACGGAACAGCTTCGCGGACGGGCGCGAGATATCGAGCGAGGGGATCATCTACCAGAGCGTCGGGAACGCTATCGAGAGCGTGGATTTAATCATAAGCGCCCCGGCGCTGTTCTCCCCGAACGATGTTGGCGACCTCAAAAAACAGACGGTCGGGTACAGCTTGGAGCGGCGCGCAAGCGGCACCACGCCATGGACGTTGGTGCAGAGCGACCAGAACCGGGTCGTGGCGAAGACCACGCAACAGATTTACTTCCAGCACACCTACCAGATGCCGTCGCGGGGCGGGTACGACTTCCAGTTGAAGCACGTCTTCCACGACCACATGAAGAACAAATTCGCCGCGCAGGAGATATACCTGCACGCCGTCACGGAATATCAGGATGTGACCGGACCGTACTCCGGCATCGCCCAGATAGGGGTCCGTGCCGTGGCGACCAGCCAGCTTCAGGGAGGCAGGCCGAACATAACGGCGCTGGTGCACGGCAAGCTCGTCCGCGTCTACACGAGCACGACATCGTTCTCGACGAATCAGACGGGGAATCCGGCATGGTGCACTTTTGATTATATGACGAACTCGGTCTACGGGATGGCTATCCCGATTGCCGACATGGACACGCAGTCATTCATAGATTTCGCCACGCTGTCGGACTCAATGGCCCAGATATGCGCGTGAGATGCCCAGCTGGGTCACCATAGGCGGGCCGTGCGGGGAGAGGATAGTTGCCCCGGGCGAGTCCTCGATGATAGCGGCGGAGGAAAGAATAATCGCGGTGAGCCCGGAGCCGCCAGCCGATTGGCAGAACGATATACGGCGGAGATGCATTGAGTGCGGACAGTGGGCGGTCTCGGAATGTCTCTGAAAGGGCAGACGGGTCCGCGTGTGCGGATTCTGCGGAGAGAGGAAAGCCGTAGTCGGTAGGTAAAATAAAATGGCGCGGACATTCAACGGCACGAGCGACATCATCCAAATCGGCGACATAGCCGCGTTCAACTTCGAGCGCACTGATCCTTTTACGATCATCGCCCGGGTGAAGGTCGCATCTCTGGCTGCGGCGCAGATGGTGGTCGCCAAGCAGCAGGACGCCGGGGTGTTCCGGGGATGGAGCCTCAACATAATAGTCACGACAGGCGTTGTCCGCCTTGAGATTGTGAACGACGGCGGAACAAATAAATGCATCGTGGACTCCACCAGCGCCGTGGCCGTCGGCACTTGGGCGACCATCGCCGTCACCTACAACGGCAGTTCGCAGGCGTCAGGCATATCACACTACATCAACGGAGTTATTGACACGCCGGTCGTGGTAACGGACACGCTCAACGCCACCATACAGAACACCGTCGCCCTGAAGTTCGGCGCGCGCGGGGCCACGAGCGGGGTCTTCTTCAACGGCGACATGGCGGAGGTCTCCATCTTCTCCCGCGCTTTGACGGCCCAGGAAATAGCCGACATATCCAACAACGTCGTATCGCCGACCAGCGTAGCCAACAACGTGGGGTACTGGCCGATCTGCGGGACCGAGAGCCCGGAGCCAGACCTGAACGCGAACAATAACGACGGCACGCTCACCGGCACGACGTGCGCGACGCACCCCATCACTGAGTCAAGTTGCTCGCCGTGCGCGGGGGCGTTAGGCCAGCAGCGGCTGTCCCGGCTCAACCTCGTCATGGACACGAAGCGCCCGCATCTGGTGTGGGTGCAGGACATCCTGGGGCTTTTCCGCAGCGCGATCATCTATTCCAACGGCACCTACAAGGTCATAACCGACCGTCAGGATCTTCCGCTGAGGCAGGTCTTCCACTCGGGGAACACGGTCCCCGGCAAGACGGAGGTCAGGATCGGCGGCGACCCGACGGTGCCGAACCAGATAACAGCGGAATTCCTCGATCAGGATTTGAAATACCAGCGGGAGCCGCTCTATGTCCAGAACTCCGCGTCGATAGTGACGGCGAACGAGCCGATCATAAACCTGGATCTATCGTTCATCGGGCTCACGCGGAAGGCGGAGGTTTTGCGGGCCGCCGACTTGGAACTTCAACGCAGACGCTCGATCAAAAGGGAGATCACCTGGCAGACCGGATTAGAGGGCATCGCCGTTGAGCCGGGGGACGTGGCCGGGGTGGGCGTGGTGACCACGAACTGGGAGATGGGCTACGGGGGCAGGGCGTTGGACGGAAGCTCTCTGCACGCCGTCTTTGACCGGGAGGTCCAGGTCTCGTCCGGCTACACCTACGAGCTTCTCGTGTGGCACACGGCGGCGGACACCCCGGAGACGCGCACGGTCGCCACGACGGTTCCGGCCGGGCAGGCGACTTATAAGACTATCACCGTAAGTCCCACGTCCGGCTTCAACGCCCGTGTTGCGCCCGGCGATCGGCTTGCCATGGGCATAACCAGCGAGGACATAGTGAGGGTCCGCGTGACGAAGATCACCCGCGAGTCCCAGATGGGCATATACACGCTCACGGGTGAGGAGTTTCTGCCGCTCGCGTTCAACCGCGACTGCCCCGGGTCGATCACGACGGCGGTGTCAAATCCGCCTCCGTCGCAGCCCTCCACGGCATCTATCACGGCGAGCGGATGCACGGTCTGCGCCAACGTCGTCACGGTCCCAGGCTGCATCGGCGGCCTGCTCACCGCGCCGGGAACCCTCGGGTCGGTGACGCTCAACTCCTCGCACAATCTAAATGTCAACGCATTGGTGGGCGACACGCTCAACTTTGTCAACGGCCCATCATCGGGAAAGACGGCGACGGTATCGGCCTGGGGCGGGTCCGGCTCTAATGTGGCGACCGTCTCCAACGCCTTCAGCGCATCGTCGGTGCCAACGTCGGGCGACACCTATTATGTGACCTATCGAACGCCGACCTTCGGCGGGCTAGAGGTGGAGGTGGACTCCGGGGGCGGCTTCGTGCTTCGAGGCGTCATCAACGCTACGTCCGGCTGCGTCGACGTGAGCCAGACGGCGGACGCCCTGGGGGTGAGGTTGACGCCCTTCTCCGACAGGGGCCAGCGCAACACGTTTGGAAGGTGGACGGCGAGCGTGGCGACGGCTGGCTGTCGGGACACCGATGTCCCGTTGACGGACGCGGCGACCATAACCGGCTCGGCGCTGGCGTCGTATTACTCACAAGTCATAGAGCCGGACATCCTGGGCGACTACGGGGAGGTGCGCGTTAAGATAGTCGGGCGGATCACGGAGGTATGTAGCCCGGCGAATGAGCGGACATACCTATCGCTTGGGCTGAGGTACGGCGCGCAGACGTTGATCGACTCGCTCGTGGTAACACTGAACGATGTTGCGAATGCTACGACTATCGGGACGGAGAAGGAAACGAAGGTCAACGTCGAACTCACCGCTGACGGCACGACAAGCAGACAGATAGCGATGCTGCGGTATAGGGGAAAGAGCGATACCGGGAATGTCGATATATCGGCCTACGGCACGGGCACGGTGGACTCGACGCTGGCAAATACGCTGCAAGTTACAGCGCAGTTCAGCCACCAGGACTCCGGCCTCGCGGTGCATTCCCATGGCTGCTACTTCTTGAATTTCGGACACGCAAAGGTCAAATTCGTGGAGGACGAATAGAATAGATGTGAGCGTGGGTGGGCTGGCTGGTAGCACAGAGGGTGGCTGGCCGGTGGCTCGATGGCGGGAGCGAGCCTAACAAAATATGATCGACCTCGAGAAACACGGGCGCTTTTTGCGTCGCCTAGTCAAGGATGGCGCGGGCAGGATAGTCCCGGCCTGTATGAAAAGAATGAACGAGGGCCGGATCACTTATGAAAGACCGGGAATAATAGATGAGCGAGACCTTCTTGCTGAGGCGAACGATGAGATTCTGGATGCCATGAACTATCCCGCTATGTGGGCGGCCAAGCGGGGAGACGGTGCACACGATGACCCGATAGTGGCCCGATACTTCCGGCACCTCCAATCGGCGCACGCGCTCCTCCAGATGATGAGGGCAAATGATAAACTTCGACCATAAGGTGACGCTCAAGAAGGGGCAGAAGTGCGTCCTGGCTTTCATCGGAGACGCTCACCACAACCTTGAGGCGTCGCACAGGAAGCTGTTCGCTGATTGCGTCGGCGACTTGGCGGACAGGGCGAAAATAGATATCGTGTGCCTCGGGTGGCAGGGAGATTACTGCGACCCATTCAGCCAAGGCGAAAAGTTGAAGGTCCGCGGAGCCGCTCAGGATACGTTGCCGCAAGTGCCTCCAGACTAACGCGACAAATCAGCGGGCACGGCGCAAGCGGAAGTTGTGGGTAATCGGGGGGCACGATGGCATCAATAAGCGGCTCTCCCGCGACGCTGAGAACGTAGTAGAATTGGGATGGATATGACCCGCGCCGATTGGTTCGCCACGGTTCTGCTGGCCCAATATCTCGGCCTTTTCATCCTTTATATATGGGAGACGAACTGGCCCAAGGCGGCGTACTGGGGCGGGGCCGCAATCATAACCGGGGCCGTGTTGTGGATGCCATGAAGCTACCGTCAAGGCAGATGGTTAACGGAGAGCCGCTTGTGATCGCGCTGGACACGCCGTTCATGGTAGTGTGTTGCGGCTGTTCGTTGACGCACACTTTCGTCCTGTCTTCAACGGGCGGAAAGTGCGTGTTCCTGCTGCGGGGCTACAGGGACGAGTTCCTAACCGAGATCGCGAGGAGAAAGAGGCGGCGCAGGAAACGCGACAAAAAGGGCTCAATGGCATCAAGCACAATAGATAATCCCCCCGCAGGGGATTAAAGAGGAAATAGGATGCAACGGAAGAAGGAGATAGCGCACCTCAAAGATTTGACGCCCGATCCTCGGAATAGTCGCCGTCATAACCCGAGAAATATTGGGATGGTAGAACAGAGCCTTAGAAAGTACGGGGCCGCGAGGTCGATAGTCATCGATGAGGCGGGAAAGATCATAGCGGGCCACGGTGTAGTGGAGGCTGCTGCTAATGCCGGGATCGAAAAGGTGAACGTGGTAGACGCGAGCGGCAATGAGATCGTCGCTGTGAGGCGCACGGGATTGACAGAGAAGGAGAAGGCGGAGCTATCTATCGCGGACAACAGATCGAGTGATCTTTCGGACTTTGATCCTAACATCCTCAAGGAACTTTCGACGGAACTAGACTTGGGGCAATTTTGGGATGAAAAAGAAATGGAACATATTAGTCATGAAATACAAAGGCCAGTTGTATTGCTAGATCAGGCGGTGCAATTGAGACCACAAAGAGAGTATGTTGTGATTTTGTGCGCCGACGATGACGGAACGGAGTTCCAACAATTACGCCAACTGCTAGAATTAAAACAAGTGCAGCGTGGCGGCTACCCTAAAAACTCGCCCTTCAATTCCGTTGGAACGGAGCGCGTAATCGCTGCCGATAGAATCCTTACTAAATTGCTCATCGCCGATGTTAGTCGCAATTCCTAGCCGCGGGCGGGCGGGAAAGGTCTCGTCCCTTAAATATATTAAGGGTACACTTTATGTTCCAGCGGGAGAAAGAGAAGCCTATGCGCGCCATTATGAAACAGTAGAAGCGGTGCCTATGGAGATAAACAACATAACAAAAACGAGAAATTGGATTTTAGATCACACGGATGATGAATGGATCGTTTTTTGCGATGACGACGCTGTCTGTGTTGGCTGGATAGAGTTCTTCGAAGATTATTCAAAACATCGGGTCATAAAATCAGAGGTGCTGGAATTGGAATTTCAAAAATTATGCGAGATAGCGGATGATATGCATTTGCCGGTTTGGGGGGTCGCGAGCCTTAGCGCACCGAGATCTACGTATCCATACCGACCATTTATTTTCCACACTTATGTGGTAGGCTCTTGTATGGGGATTTCGCGTAAAAGTGGTCTGCGATTCGACGAAAGTTTTGTAGTCAAAGAAGACTACGAGTTGGCCTTACGAGTCATTAAAGAATTTGGGGGCGTGTTGGGCGTAAGATATCTGTACTGGCAGAATGAACACTGGACAACGCCGGGCGGCTGTAAGGATTATCGAACTGTCCAAATAGAAGAGGACGCGATAGGGCGCTTGACAAAAATGTATCCAGGGCATATCAGGCGGATAACGCGCGGCGGAAGTAACTATTCTATCGAAATTGAGTTTTGAAAAATAGGCTTGACAAGAAAATCGGTCCGGGGTAGCCTGCGTGACCATGCAAGAAATCTGCGACAGGTGCAGAAGGCCGCGCGGTCGAAATATAATCAGCATGTTCACGGATCAAAGGATATGTCCAGAGTGCGCCATAACGGAGCGCGGGCATCCCAAGTTCCACGAAGCGGAGGATCGCCAGAAGAAAGAGATCATGGCAGGCAACTTTAACTTCCCCGGGATCGGGCTGCCGCTAGAATTAGAGGTTAAACGTGGCCGCTGAAAACATTGAAGAGAAGATTGCCGAATGGCAAGCCAGAAAACTACGTGCCGAACGAACCGGGCAATGGGGAATGTGGGCCATCGCGAACGAGAAGGTTGACCAGCTTTTAGAACAAATACGCGCCCATTGACCAGGGCCAGGCCTTTACAATTCCCCTAATTCCCCTTATATTCCGCTAACTTAGCCCATACCCCAAAACCCTATCTTTTTTCATTATTTCTCTTGACAACACCTGAAATATAGATTATGGTGAAGACATGGATGAGGAAAATTTATTGAAGCGCGCTGTTGACTCCCTCGCTCTTGTCTGCGATGGGGCAGCCTCGCTAGACGGCTCAGGATACAACAAAATCGACGCGCATTTCGGCCACAAGCTGGCGGCGCTCGATTTTGAGAAGTGGTCACCCAGGCAGGCGCGCGCGGCGTGGCGGATGCTCGGCAAATATCGGGGGCAGTTACAGGGCGTTTTCGGCATCGACTATGCCGCGATCCCCGAGCCGCCGACGCCGGAGGGCAACCACGCCCCGCGTCGGGTCGGACTAAACGGAAACCGATTCACCGTCTCGTTCCCCTACGACCCGGCGTTAGTCTCGCGGGTCCGGGACCTGCCGGGCCGGAAGTTCGACGGGGCCTCAAAAACCTGGAGCACTCCGGCTTCCTTAGATACCGCCGAGCCCCTCATCAAATTCGCGGTCGCCAACTCATTCGAGATCGACGAGGCGGTGATCGAGAAAATCGAACAGCTATCCGAATCTCATGTTCAGTCGGTTGCGGCCTCGAAAGCTGAGGATGCACCTATAGAGGTTGCGGGACTCGGTGGCGAACTCCGACCATTCCAAAAGGCTGGCGTCGCCTACGCTCTAGCGAAAAAACGGACCTTCCTCGCCGACGAGATGGGGCTCGGGAAAACTATCCAAGCCCTCGCGACGATCCACGCGGCGCAGGCGTATCCGGCGTTAATTGTTTGTCCGGCGAGCTTGAAATTGAACTGGAAGCGAGAGGCGGAAAAATGGCTTCCCGGAAAGTCGATTTCCGTGCTCAACGGCAAAAACCGCCTCGAAGATTTCAAGGCCGATTTGGTGGTGATCAACTACGACAATCTCAAGAAAAATCTGGACGCGCTGGAGGCTGTTGGGTTCAAGGCCATCGTGGCCGACGAAAGCCACTATGCGAAAAATTACAAAGCGCAACGCACCGAGGCGCTGAAGACCCTCTGCGCCAAGCGTGAATACCGGCTTTTTCTCACCGGGACACCCCTTCTCAATCGCCCGCAAGAACTGCTCTCACAACTAGGAGCCATGGGGCGGATCAATGAGCTTGGTGGTTTCTGGGAATTTGCGAAACGCTATTGCAGTGCCTACCAAAGCCGGTGGGGCTGGGACATGAGCGGGGCGGCCCATTTGGATGAACTCAATGAGAAGCTCCGGGCTATCTGCTATGTCCGGCGGAACAAGGCCGACGTACTGAAAGAATTGCCCGTAAAACAGCGAGCGACGGTCCCCGTCGAGATCAGCAATCGCTCAGAGTATCAGCAAGCGGAGCGAGAACTGATAGCGTGGCTCCGCGATCAAGCGGCCCAGGACAAAGCGTTTCTCGCCTCGATCAAGGATCTGGGCGAGGAAGAACAGAAAGCCGCAAAAGAGGCACGAGCCGACGATGCCGCCGAGAAGGCGAAGCGCGCCGAGCGGCTGGTGAAAATCGAGGCGCTGAAACAGGTAGCGGCCCGAGGAAAATTGGAAGCCGTGAAAGAATGGGTCGAAAGTTTCCTGGAAACCAATGAAAAGTTGGTGCTCTTTGCTTGGCACCGAGAGATCGTGAACGGCTTAGCTGAGACTTTCAAGTGCGATTCAATTACCGGAGAGACCCCGCTCGAAAAACGTCAGACAGCAGTGGACAAATTCCAGAGCGACCCAGAAACGAAAATTATCTGCCTCAACGTTCAGGCGGGCGGGGTGGGCATCACCCTGACAGCCGCCAGCAACGTCGCGTTTGTCGAGCTGGGCTGGACTCCGGCGGTGCATGACCAAGCCGAGGACCGGTGCCACAGGATTGGGCAGGATTCGCAGGTTACGGCCTGGTATTTACTCGCCAATGACACTATCGACCAGACCATTTCCGATCTGGACATGGCGCAGCGCCTGGACGG
>CAZDYX010000004.1:33728-35667 GCA_964509775.1 uncultured Desulfobulbia bacterium
CTGATCGAAAGCAAACGGGCAGTCGTAGATGCGGCGACGGAGGGCGAGGCGCAAGCCAAGCAGGCGAGCGTGATGAATCAACTAATCGGCAATCTAATCGGAAAGGGGGAACGGAAATGAACGAGCAGATCATCACAAAGCGGAACGAGAAAAATCGCCCAGAGCGATTTCTCGTCGGCCAGGATGACGGAGCGGATTTTTCTGTGAAGGTCCCGTTGCGCGTCAAAACCGTGGAGGCGGCCATCGAATGGCTGCGGCCGGCAGGCGTACTGGCGGGCACTCCCCGCCAAGGAGAATATTTTTTCATCCCGCAGACCGAGGGATTCGAGCCCTCCAGTCTGGAGGATGAGACTTGGACCGACGCCGGCAGTGCCCGATTTGTCCGAGTCTTCGATGGACCGATGAGCTTCCATCGCCACGCGATCGAGCGTAGCCCTGATCTCGCAGAGAACGCGGCAATCTCCCACGCCGTGCACGATCCGAACTGCGCCGTTTGTGACGCGAAGCTGAAAGAGGGTGAGTGCCTCTACGGGGTAAAGAACGCCGAGACGCGGGAATACCGCTGCGTCGTGGCGGCAAGCTCCGAGGAGGCTAAGGAGAAGATCGGGTGGGATGGGACGACGCTGTACGTCATGCGCGTCCGGTCCTACCAGCCACCGATGGCCGAGGAGACCAAGGCGAAGCTGAGGCAGATCCAAGCAGAGCGGAAGGCCGTGTGCGGGCCGAGGAGGAAGCAATGATGGAACGCTGGTTTTTGAAATGTAAGGGCTGTGGCAAGCCATGGGCATTGGACGTTGAGCGGCAAGGCGGCCACGACAAATATGTCTATCCCTCTGCGATCACTAAGGCGAGGGGTGAGCCGTGCCCGTTCTGCGGTCGCCAGCCTAACTATGGGCAGCTCGGCCCCGTTTCCTTCTCTACCTATATTGCCCATCACAAAGTCATGGGCAAGGTTCATCAGAGCCGCCTTATAGATTCCGCAGAAGTCCCGCCCTGCGATGGCCGATGCACGTCAGCCCGTGGCCCGTCGTGCGATTGCCCGTGCGGCGGGGAAAATCACGGTAGCAACCGGGTTATCACGATCAACCGGGACGTGGGGCCAGTCCCAACGGAGGACCACCAATGAGTTACACAAAATCACTCCGCCGCCGCTTGCCTAAAATGCCGACCTTCGATCTTCAAGCCTTTCGCGCTCACTTGCTAGATGTTCTTGACCGGGAAAGAAATCCCCTGGTACGTTCTAGCGCCAAAGAGCGAGTCCGGATGATCGACGGCGAATTGACAAAGAGGGGGATTCAGTTATGACCGTATCCCGCTGCGAATGTGGGAAGAGGAAATCCCGAGACGCCACCCACTGCCGTGACTGCCACAAGCGCATCCTGGAGGAGCATTACGCCGAGGCAAGGAAGATCGTGGAGTCGGGAAAGTGCCCGCAATGCGGCTCGGGGTTGAGGCGCAATACTTCGATGACAGGCTGGTGGCAGTGCCGACAATATGGAGCCGAGCAATTCAGGGAGCGGCTAAGCGAGCCGCCATGCAGTTTCCAGACATTCACGAGCTAGAGGGAGGGATGGCAATGGGCCTATATCGCAATGCCGATCATGCTGTTCTAATCGAGCGGATTGAGGGAGTTTTGCCTTCCGGCCAATGGGCAGGGAAGCGTTTCACGCTAGATCACCTGACGGCAGACGGCTACGAAAATAGCCGATACGGGAAAGAGTTTGTCAGGTTCGACATTGATGGCGGGCCGCATCGGTGCTACCAATACAGCGGTAAAAATCTTCCGAACGCAAAGAAACAGATGGACGCAATGCGCGAAGCCCTCAAGACCGCGTAGGGCTATAAAAAGGAGGACGGACTATGTTGACCGCAGAGAGCCGAGAGATAAAGGATTTCCTAGAGGCGTGGCACGAGAATAACCGCAGTTCCTTCGAGCGGC
>CAZDYX010000005.1:0-13959 GCA_964509775.1 uncultured Desulfobulbia bacterium
TGCACCAGTCGCGGACGCTGTGGAGCCAGTTGAGGTAGACCTTTTCCCAGCGCTCGGGATGGAAGCGGACGCGGCCCTCCTCGCTGGCTCGGATGGCCTTCTCGGCCAGGGGCTTGGCGCTCACGAACCACTGCCGGGAGAGATTGGGCTCGATGACGGTCTTGCAGCGGTAGCAGTGACCGACGCTGTGCCGGTGAGGCTCGACTTTCTCGAGCAGGCCCAGTCCCTTGAGCTCCTCCACGACCGCCTTGCGGCAGGCGTAGCGGTCGAGGCCCTCAAAGCGGCCGGCCTCGGCCGTCATCTGCCCGTCGTCGCCGATGACCTTGACGCTCGGAAGGTCGTGGCGCCGGCCGATCTCGAAGTCGTTCGGGTCGTGGGCGGGGGTGATTTTCAGGCCGCCGCTGCCGAAGCTCATGTCGACGTAGGCATCGCGGATGACGGGGATCGGCCGGTCCATGAGCGGCAGGGTCACGGCGGCGACCGTCAGGTCGCGGAAGCGCTCGTCCTCGGGGTTCACCGCCACGGCGGTGTCGCCCAGCATGGTCTCGGGCCGGGTGGTGACGACGGTGATGCCGCCGGGGCCCTCAACGAAGGGATAGCGGATGTGGTAGAGATGGCCGTCGATCTCTTCGTGCTCCACCTCGAGGTCGGCCAGGGCCGTGTGGCAGCGGTGGCACCAGTTGATGATGTAGTCCCCGCGGTAGATGAGCCCCTGGTGGTAGAGATCGACGAAGACCCTGCGCACGGCGCGGGAGAGCCCTTCGTCCATGGTGAAGCGCTCGCGCTTCCAGTCGCAGGAGGCCCCCAGCCGCTTGAGCTGGTTGATGATGGCGCTGCCGAATTTCTCGCGCCACTGCCAGATTTCGGCGATGAAGCGCTCGCGGCCGAGCGCATGCCGGTCGGTGCCCTCCTGTGCCAGCTTGCGTTCGACTACGTTCTGGGTGGCGATGCCCGCGTGGTCGGTCCCCGGCATCCACAGCACGTTGTCCCCGCACAGGCGTCGGTAGCGGCAGAGGATGTCCTGCAGGGTGTTGTTGAGGGCGTGGCCCATGTGCAGGACGCCGGTGACGTTGGGCGGCGGAATGACGATGGAGTAGCCGCGGCGCGGGCTCTGGTCCTGCGCCGCGAAAAGATCGTTGGCTTCCCAGAACGCGTACCAGCGGCGCTCGACGTCGTGGGGCTCGTAACCCTTGTCCAGGAGATCGGGGTTCATGTGATGGGTTTCCTCTCTCTTGCTTTCTCTGGGTGGTGCATAAGCCGATGCCTCCGGTGTCGGGGGCATCGGTTTGATATCAAATGAAGGGGTATCGGGCAATGCTTTTTGCCCGCGGGGCTTCACGCGGCGGGGCCGCGGTCGTCGTCCTCGATCAGGAGGCGTTTCAACCGCTCGATCTCCTTGGATATGGCGTTCTCGATGGCCTGCCGGATGGTCGACTCGATGGCGCTGCCCAGCTTGCGCTCGATGACGCGTTCGACCGCCGCCTCGATCTCGGCGGGCGAGAGGCCGGGAACGGCCGCGGGGCTGGCGCTTTCGGCCGCCGGCGGGGAGACGGCCGGGGCGGGTTCGAGCGGCGGCGGAAGGACGGCGGCGGCGGCTGCTGCGGTCACGGCGCCGGCCCCGGCCAGGGCGAGAGCGGGGCCCGGGTTGGGCTCCGGAAGCGCGGACTCGACGTTCGCGGCGAACAGATCGAGGGCGGATGGATCCCCACCGGCGTCCGCGCCCCAATCGAAGTCCGTTTCTTCCGGCGCTGCGTCCGTGGTTGAGGGCTCGGGCTCAGGCGCCTCCTTGTCCAAATCGTCGAACCAGATGATTTCGTCGTCGGCCTCGTCCTCCTCGACGTCGATCAACTCCAGTTCTTCGTCGGTATCGGGCGTTGCCTCTCTTTTTTCGGAGGGCAGGGTTTCTGAGAGGATATCCTCCACGTCGAGAATGTCCTCCGCGTTGAGGAGTTGCTCGTCGAACTCGGAGATCTCCTCGATTTGGTTGCCGTGCAGACTCGGCCGGTTGTCGACTTCGGCGGAGGTCGACGACGGGTCCGATCCGAAGTCTGCTTCCGCGGCAGCCGATAATTCGTCGAGCTCCTCTTCAAAATCGAAGCTGCCGAGATCGGCAAGATCGGGAAGGTCAACCGGTTTGCCGCCGGCCTCCGGCGCAGGATCGTCGAGGTCGAGCAGTCTGCGTTCGAGATCGGAAAGGGGATCCCGGGGATCTTCCTGCGGGAGTTCCTCCACGAGGTCGATGATCTCCTCGTCCCCGTTCGGTTCCCTCGGGCCGGACTGTAGATCATTGTTGCGTTTGTCGCTCATGCCATCCTCCCCGCTTGCCGTGCGCTGCCGGCGGAGCAGCCGGTTATTTCATAAAAATTACCATGATATCCTGCCAATATCAAGCCGAGCCTTGCGCGGGCATGCCATGAGGCGCCATCCATCGTCGGTCGTCGTGTTTTTTTTCAGCGAGCGCCGCCGGTCGCCGAGAAATTATTTGCAGTTCCTTCCCGCCTATTTTAAATGGATACCGGGGTGGGCTCCCGCAAATGGGGTTTATTTTCATGCATCGGGATCAGAGGTGGGCGCATGCGTTTTTTTTATGTTGAACCTTCTCAAATGGCGGGATCCAAAGCCGTGCTCGAAGGCGCCGAAGCCTCGCATGTCAAGAACGTGCTCAGGCTCAGGCGCGGCGCCGCGGTCGGGCTGGTCGACGGCGCGGGCTTCGAGTACACGGCGGAGATCGACCGGATCGTTCCCGGGCGGGTCGAACTGGCGGTGACCGGCCGGCAGCCGGCACCGGGCCTGGCGTCGGTCCGCGTCTGGGTGGCGCAGGGCTGCCTGAAGGAAAAGAAGATGGACCGCGTGGTGCGGCAACTCTCGGAGTTGGGCGCCACCCGCTTCATCCCCTTGATCTGCGAGCGTGTGGTGGCCCGCCCCGAGGCCGGGCGAGCCGGGTTCCGGCGGGAACGCTGGCGCAAGATCGCAGTCGAGTCGCTCAAGCAGTGCCGGCGGGGAAACCTGATGGACATTGCGGAGATCACGACCTTCGAGGCGGCGTTGGAGCAGGGTCGATCGTGCGCGGCGCGGGTCTTTTTCTATGAAAAGGCCTCCGAGCCGCTGACCTTCGCTCGCGCCGAGGGGGCGGAAGGCGCTCCGGCCTCCGTCATGGTGCTGCTGGGGCCGGAGGGGGGATTCACGGAGCAGGAGGCCTGCGCCGCGGAGGCGGCGGGTTTTCTTCCATCCAGCCTGGGTCCGCGGATCCTTAAGGCGGAAACCGCCGCCGTGGTGGGCTGCGCCATCGTCCAGTATCTTTTCGGAGACCTTGGGGCCTTCCAAAAAAATCTTGACAAAGAATGAGCGCTCACCTAAATACAGCAGGCTGAATGCAGCTTTTCCAGTGTGTGCCGAGGTAGCTCAGTCGGTAGAGCAGGGGACTGAAAATCCCCGTGTCGGCGGTTCAATTCCGTCCCTCGGCACCAGTTTTTATCAATCAGGACGAGGGGTTATCCGTGTCAGCGGGTAGCCCCTTTTTCTTTGGATCGCTTCCTGTGTGTGAATCCGTGTGTGATTTCTCTCTGGCCTGCTCGAAAATCGCAATTGCTTGCTTCTCCAGATCACCGATGCTGTGCAGGTACAACTCTGTGGTCTTGCGGTTCTCGTGACCAAGGATTCGCTGGATAGCGCCGATGGGAACGTTGTTACCATCCATGATGGAAGCCCCTGAATGCCGGATTGGGTGAAATCTGAAATACCTCACCTTGGCATCCTCGCAGAGCTTCTTCATGATCTTCTTGCGGTCACCGTAAGGTCCTTCAACATGATCGCCCTTTTTCCGGCTCCAATAGCGGTGCCAAAACACCCACGACTTGGATGGATCTCGTGCCTGAAACCGCAGACTCAGCACCTCGTGGAGTTTTCGGGTCATCGGCACTTTTCTCGGAGTCAAGTGGCCGCCGGATTTTTTACGGGTGTATAGAACCACGTAGCCGGCTTCAAAATTCACATCGTCCCACTTCAGCCGATTGACCTCCCCCACCCTGGCCATGGTTTCCCGGATGATCCAGAGGTAATCCTGCGTGTCAGGATCAGCGCAAGCAATCACTTGGTCGAGATCCGTGGCGGACGGCACATGTTTGACCTTTTTTTCAACTGGAAAAAAACCAAGGCCCTCTGTCGGGTCGTTTGTAATAAAGCGCTTCCCTATGCCGAACCGGAATGTTGCCCGCAGGTAGCGCAGGTCCTTGTTTGCCGTGTAAGCCGAGATCTGTCTTCTTTTCAACAGGTGCTTCTGAACCATAGCGGTCGTGATCTGGCTGCAAGGCACTATCTCCCATATGCCGATCCACCGCTTGGCCACGTAAGTGTATGTGCCGTAGTGGCTCTCAGAGTTGTATGCCTTGACGTGATCAAGCCTCAGGTTTACCAGATCCAAAAAGACCATGTCGATTTGAGTCTCCGCTGGCTGCTCTTGCTTCGGGTTTAACGCCTCCTCTCTGGCTTTTGCCATTGCCTTTGTTGCTTGTTTCTTGGTTTCGAACCAAGCTGCTGTGTGCCTGGTTCCCTTCAGGGTGAAGTCGTATCTCCACCCCTTTCCCTTGACCAAAAATACGCTCATAGAGATCCTCCATTCTTGGAAAGAACAGTGATCCCCCGAGCTTCCTACCGCCCAATTCCTGCCAGTGCTTGTAAACCCAGCTCTGGCTTTTACCCAGAAATAGGGCGACTTCCTCGGGTGTAGTTATACCAAGATTGATTGGCATTTTCAACCAAATATCTGAATTCGCACATGATTCAAGCGAACCGGTAATTTGATCTGGCCATTATCCATTTGGTTATGCCTGTCTGGCCGGCAACTCCGAGTTGCCGGCCAGCACCGAAAAACGACACCATTGACGCCTTGCGTAATCACCTAAGTCCATACGGCATGAATCACCGCCATCAGTCCCACTTGAACTCTGCCAGCGCATTGCGGACTGCCGGCCCGAAGCGACGGTGTTCCCGAATGCAGTCGCGGCCGAAATTTTCCGGTATTTTACCCAGCTCTTCATTCATGATTTCTCTAAGTTTCCAGATTGGCTTACTGGAAAGCTTTTTTCCGAGAAGCACTTTCAGTGGTGGCTGTGGACGGTCGAGAGAGAAGTAGCGTCCGTAGAGAGAGGATGCCCACCCTTTCTCCCGCAAGTCGCTGATGGTCTTAACAGGCGGGCTCAATGCATGAGGACGCAGCCTAATTTCAATCCGAGAGATGTCCCCAGGTATGGCGATCTTCTTCCTATCAATGAGTTGCTGCCCTTTGTCGTAGTGGGTAACCCGATGAGATGAGCCGTGTGCTCCCATCACCAGTGTCGTGGTGTCATTGATCAGTTTCACTTCCCGTTTTTTCATGGGGTTGATAGCTCTCGATACCCTGCTGTGAAGATTGATTTTCCGGGGGTGGATGAGGTCAATCGCAAGGTCAATGTGAAACACGCTGAAGTCGATTCCATGATGCTTTTCAAGGACACTTACGGTACTCCTTACCTCACGAAAGCTCAGCGGGTTGACGTAGGACGAAAAGAAATGGAGATAAAGCGGAGGGATAAATTTCTTCATTGGCTTTCTTTTTGTGCACGCCATTAGAAGATTGTGGGATTTCCGGTGCTCGTAAATGAAGCGCCAATGATAGTTTTCGCAGCGCCTATCCTGATTATTGCGGTTTTTGCCAGTTGTGGATTCATCATTGAAGTGATGAATCCGTTGGTACACCCCAATTGTATCCGGCAGAAACAGGTCTTCAGATTGAGGAGAGCACGACAGGGATATCCCATCGATGGAGATCCCCACTTTTAGGCCGTTTAAAGGGTTCATTTGCTTGTTCCTTCCCTGTAAAGGAGAGGGCCACCGTGCTGGCTGGCCCTCTCTGTTGGGGTTACTGGTTAGGCAGCTTCTTCCAGGGTTTCTTCGTCAGGCAGCTGCTCCTTCGCACTTTTGAGCTGTTTCAGGAGATTCTTCACCTTCCCAACAATCTCCTCGATGCCGGCCGAGGTATACCCAGACAGAAGGTTCTTGCGGCTTTTCTTTTCCTCCAACAGGGAACTGCAAGTTTGGACCACCTCCTCCAGTTCAAGGATGGGGTTTACACCGCCTTTTTCCCCCTGTTTTCCCTTCCCCTTCTTCGACTTCTTCTTCGGCTTGAGAGCACCAATAAGGCTATCTACTTTGTAGTTAAACGCCTTAACCTCCTTCAGCTTTTTGGGGTTGAAATCCAAGTCGATGTTGTTCTCATCAAGCAAGGATTCGACCGAGGTTTCTTTGCTCTTTGCCAAACGCGCAAGTTCCAGGAGACGGGTTTTGCCAGCCCACGACAGTTTGACGTTTTTTTGCAGAACATCGCCGAGAGTCTTAGCCAGGTTCATGCAACGCTGGGCCGTACGTTTGTTAACAGGCGAATTGGAATCCAGGTACTTTTCCCAATTCTTCTTTTTCTGGCCGTTGACCAATTCCTTCAGAATGATGAGCATGGAACCGAGCCGAACTGCAGTCTCAACAGATGCCTTTCCCGCCTTGTTGAAAAGCTTGGTGGTTTCCTTGATCTCTCCTTTGAGGTGATCGATTTTCTTCTCAGCCGTGCCAAATTCCTCCAGATCTTCCAAACAAACCAATACATTGTTGCCCATTTTGATTCTCCTCTTCTTTAAGGTTTTCAAAGATCACCCGGGACCATCCCGAGTTCTGCCTCTATTAATGGCAATTCTGGTGCCATATTGTTGATTCATTTAACTAATTGATATGTTTTGTATTTATAACTTTTTATCGGAGGCTATAGTTAAGCAGTTGTTAAATAAAGAACAATAATTGTTTTAATATAAACAGTTAGTCTTGGTAGAAGGCGGGATTCGTGCTATGATGAAGAAAAAGGAGAATGGTTATGCCGAAGCGTTATCCGAATCCAATACTTAGTGACGAGGACACCGAGCTATATGACAAGCTCGTTGATCAACCAGATTCAGATACCTTGGTGAACGAAATAGTAAAATTCGTTAAACAACTTGAGGCGATTTACCCCATTAATAATTTCTCGATTACAGACTATGCCCCAATGGATCGCTTCGGGCTTGATGAAACACCGAGATTTTATGGAAGCGAAGGATACCACTCAGCTCAGTTGTACGTATTCATTTGCTATCAGTTGGCCCTTAGCGCTGACGAAAAAGTACGAAATGAGTTCAAACGTAAATTCTATGATTTCTGTTGGCGGGAAATAGACAGGTTGGAAGAAGAGACAGACTTCGAGGATTGGACCTATGCCATTAAGGGAAGCATTCTTTATTACCTATATTATCTCATTGCTGTATCTGGAACGCTCAAGGACATTCCCATCCTAATACGTGCTTATACAAAATATAGTGAGTTGGTGAGTGAATCAGATAAATTCAAGTTATGGCCACAGTCCCAACAAATAAAAGCTGCACCGTATTACAAGGCTTTTGAAAGTATCGTTAATAGTGCTTTGGCGTTAACGGAATACTCAGATTTAGTCACAGCAAGCCACCCCAAAGTCATAAAGGCGTTTACTCAGGCTATAGGTTATGCCTTGGATGATGAACCATGTTTGATAATTGGCGAAACCGGGACAGGAAAGGAACTGATTGCACGAGCCATACACGCATTTAGTTTGAGGAGGGATAATAATTTCAGAGCGGTAAGTTGTGCAGGATTCACCCCGACCATGTTCAATGCCGAGATTCAGGGGATTTGTAAAGGGTATGCTGCGGATATCACACACACAAGGCTTGGCGTCTTCCTCGATGCCTGTAGTAGAGGACGGGGTGGAAGTAGGTATGGATATTACGTTGATAAATCCAATGGGAAAGATGAACCGATTAGATTCCGGCCATTACCGAAAAAAACAGAATTAAATACAACAGGCGAAAAGAACGAGCTGGTTGATGTCGGCGGTACTGTCTTTTTAGATGAGATTAGTTCACTTGACCTCCCAATGCAATCGGCCTTACTTAGAATTATCCAAGAGTCCGAGGTGTTGGTTTTAGGCGAGAATCAACCACGGGAGTTCCATGTTAAACTGATATGCGCCGGGAATGCTAACCTTACCAGTTCTATCGCTAAAGGGGAATTCCGGGAAGATCTCTATTACCGTATTGATAAAGGCTCCATAAATGTTCCGGCACTAAGGGAGTTGAAATCATCCTTTGAAGAGATTGTTACATCAAGAATCGACAAAATACGCGAAAAGATTGGTTTGGATAAAAAAGTTGAAATTTCCAGAGATGCAATGAAAAAGATAAAAAGGTATGATTGGCCAGGAAATATGCGTCAATTGGAAAATGTTCTATACCGGTCTCTAAAACAAATGCAGATAAATAATAATACCATTCTCAAGTCAAATCATATTGAGGAGCTTATAGGGGGGCCGGTAGTTGAAATAAAGCGTGATTATAAGGGCGTAAAGTATGATCAACTTATAAAAGAATATCTTAAGTATCTTCATGACCTAACTAACGGGAATCAATCGAAGGCTGCCGAACATGCTGGTATTGAAAGGTTAAAGATTAGAAATGAATTTATCCAATACGGCATTTATGAGCCCAAAAAACGTTCTAAAAAGGTAAAAAAAGTAAATAAAGAAAATAATGCAAGTCAAAGATTGAGTTCTGATATACCTAAAATTGATAAAGCAAAAACGACAGAAAATATCGACAAAAACCAGAAGAAGATATGACATAAAAAAACGACAAATGGACGTTATTTTTTTTCGCTTAAAACCAAAAAGAAAAAGGAAAAAAGGACTAAAGAAGGATAATCTAATAAAGTAGGGCATCTCTGGTGGTCTGGATAATCCCCATGATGCTGGTGATCCTTAGATCGTGGGTATCATGCGGATTCTGATGACCAAGGAAGGGGGGGATGCTGGGGTGGTTATCTACTGTGTTCCCATAAGCAGCAATATTCCTGGATAGCATGGATATCTATGATATATATGCTATGATACTATATACTTAATATATTGATTAATTGGTATATATTGTTAGTGTGGCTTTGTGGATTTCATGGCTTAATATTTGTTTTCAAGTCTTTCAAGCATCAAAATAATAGATCGACCACCACCAAAAAATGCCTCTGCAGAAATATCGGTTTGGCTTCAAAAAAATACAATTGTACGCGGGTCTCAATGATTTAGAAACGCAAAAACATCGTTTTCGGAAAGGGTCAATCTTCTTGCTTTTACCATTGCTGAAACAAATAAATCAAAAATTCGGCCTCCCTATAAAAATCTTGCCGAGGCCTATCTCTCAGACCTAACCTGTGTACCCCACGTGAAAGCCCAAAAATCGCTCCCAGAAGACCCTTAAAGTTGAATCTCTCTAAGGGAAATTTTGACCTTTTGAAAATCTCGGTCTTAAAAGTTACCCCAAAATAACCTTTTTTATTGATATCTGGAAATTGTCCTGTTAAGTATCCAGCCTGTTAATCATGTGCAATTTCATACCCTGATAACAAGAGGGATAAAAGAACAACCAAAAGGAGAATCACAATGCCCAAAAGAAAAACCGTAGACGCCGCCAAACTTATCAAACTAATCGAAGACGAAACACCCCAGGCCGAAATCATGAAAAAGATGGGATTCAAGACGTCGACCCAGGTGAAAACGGCCTACATGAACGCCCTGATCGCTGTGGGGAAGGCTGTGGCGATCAAAGGGGGTCGTGGTGCCACTAAAGCTGAGAAGGTGAAGACGGTCGGGGTCGGTAAGCGTGGCTCCATTGTCATTTCGAAAGACCTGGTGGATGCTCTTGGGATTTCCGGCGGCGTGAAATTTACCGTTAGAAAGACCAAGGCGGGGATAGCGTTGAAGAAGGTTTAGGGATAGGGTTGGTTGATTGAAATTGAAGGTAGGGGAGAAGGCAGCTCCCTGGTGCAGAAACATGTTATATTTCTTTGTTTCAGCCCTATTTACCCGACTTCTAAATCGCCTGTCTTCAGGACAGAAATTGGAATTTGCGGTTGTATAAGGATAGTTTTCTCGGTTGTATTTCTCGTGACTTGATCCATAGAATCAAGAATGTAATTCACTATGCCATCTACCATTTTTTTGACTTCAATAACATCGGTTACGGTCAGCTTAATCTTATGTACTGGAAGGAAATTGTCTTCGTATTCGCTCAAGTCGTAGGTGTAAGCAAATCCATCTTCAAAAAAACATAAACCTTTTAAAGAATCTTCTACTTTTGAATGAAAAAGACTATTTCTGTAGCTCTTGAGTTTTCGGAAGTCTGAAAAAATTGATGTGGGAATATCACTATTTTCTTTGAAGCCCTCGCAAAGAAAGGGCATTAGCCGAATTTTTTGTTCAAGGTCAAATCTTTGATCTGCTCGAAATTGATTATCTCTAAAACGGTTTTTTAAAAATGCGTGAAATACAAGGTTGATAAAACCCTCAAGAGCCATAAAGAAATAAGAAATCGCCGAGCAATAGTACATGCCACATGTTAGAATGTGTTGGTCGAGATGTTTTCTGATCTCCTCATTATAAAGATCTGATGTTCTTGCATCATATCTTAAAAACTCTTTACGAAGGCCGGCTTCTAAACCTTCTGCCGCACCCAGCATAGTCTTGGCGCTAAGATAGTTGGATAGGTATACATTGACGAGTAGGTATAACTGTATTTTTTCTTGCCTCTTAAATTCATTACTTGGATTGAATAGCTGACCTTTAAGTCTATTCGCCTCTTCAAGCAGAAGATCGATGAAGGCTTCGGATTCCTCGCTCTCGTTCTTTGAGTTCCGATCAGGATTTATTAGCTGGCCTAAGTAAAAGATAGTGTTTTTATCCTTTGAGGCCAAAGCAACGATCCCGCCAGATGGAAGCCTAACAAAGTATTTCCAGTTAATTGGAAATAGCTTGATATTTCCAGCCTGCATCGCGACGGAAGTAGCCTCATCTATGCCTTTTGTTTCCCAAGAATTGTTTTCAAGTTTCCTTTGTAAGAATACCGTTTGAATTTCAGTTTTTTGTTTGGAAATTTTATCAATAATTTCGCATTCTATTTCTATTGGATCGTCATAAAGCTTTCGCAATAAGCGGTGCCAGAATATTACATGATATTTCTCAATTGCCGATTGTTTGTATTCTATCGGACTTACAGTGTAATTTGTTGGTATCTCTGATTTGTTGAGAGTGGGGTATTTAGCTACGATCTTTTCTTTAAATTTCTTTCCTATCTCAATTGGTGTCTTCAATTTATTTTTCCGCTTTTATTGTGGAATTTTATGATCGAAAAAAAACTTTACTGAAAGTTCGCTTCTGAGTTGCAATATGTCATCGATTTTGCATTTTAGCGACACATTGGATCTAAAGCTGAAACCCTATCCCTTGTCAATTCGAGTTCATTTTCCGCCACTCTCTCGGGCTCACATACTTGGCCCCTTGCACCCACATTCCGCGACCATCCCGCCTGGCTTCCTGTTCGGTCTCCCAATAAGGTCCGATATCCTGCCCCTGTGCCGGTGTACCCCGGTAGACCTCAGCCAGTCCCGCCCTGACCATCTCTATATTGACGTTTTTGCCGTCCACAAACACCTCACCCAAAATCCGGCCATACCGGTCGGCACCATAGGATTTTACGTCTGCCAGTCGGTTCAGGGCAAGCTTCGCCAGGTGTTTCGTGGACTGCTGGCTGTAGGGCTGCCCGGGTTCGTGTTTTTTCTTGGAGGTTTCCGGTGCATCTATCCCGACCAGCCGGATTGTCAGCTGGGCGGCCCCTTTTTTGACAATAAGGGTGTCTCCGTCTACGACCCGAGAAACCTGGTACTCTCCGGCCAGGCACAAAGCCGAATTCAGGGCCAGAACCAGTGCCGTTAGGAGAATGCCCCGAAGCCACCTCATTTGACCACCTTCATTTTGTGGGTCCCCTGCAGCCGCTTCCAAAGCTCCCGGACTATGATCATATGCATCTTTGCCCAATGGAGATACTTGTCCCCCGAGACCTCCCGGCAGGATTCCAGCAGTTTGTCGTTTCAGGGGTTGACGAAGTTGTTCCGCACCTTTTTATTTTTGCTGGGGTTGTCAATGATGTGAATTCGATTATCCGATATGAGTAGCGTCGATCAAAGCTGTCACACGCCAATTTTTTCTTGTGGTTCAGATTTCAATAGATAGTTTTGACGTTACTTATAACCCAGAGCGTACCGGAAATATTTTTCGAATTGTAGTCAATTTTATTTGTTCATGCGGGCTTTTTAAAGCCAAGAATTGCCTCGTCTACCTCTTTTTTCGACTTAAAACGCCATGTAGAGTAGATATGTTCTGACCACCTATTCAATTCCCAAAGATTAAAGTTAAAAGCTATTATTGTTTTTAATTTTGCATATTTTAAAACAGCCCTGTCAGGTACAAAATAACCAAGTCTAATAAATAACATTTCATATCCTGAAAATAGCGCTGCAAAATATACGAATGGTAGGAAAGTCACAGAAAGTATTATTGGAAGATAAAAGTTTTCGAGATTTTCAACTGATGCAAAATGTCTAAAATCTATTATTGCCATATATATGGCATGTCCAACAAAGTACAAACAAAAACAACCAATAATAAAATTCAATAAATTTTTAATCGCTTGATAATCCTTATTAGTGTCGGCAATAGCAAGCATACATCCAAGTACTGCAAAAACAGGAACAAGAATCAATTCTACCCATATGCTAAATACGTACAGATTCACTATAAATTCAAGAAATACCAATCCCTTAATATTATCCTTTATACCCTTTATGAAGAAATGGGGATCATTTGCTCCTGAATACCTAAATAGCATGAAAAATGCAACGCAAAGAACCCAAAGAAAAGTGATAGGTAAGTGGGAAAGCTTCCACATGCCAGTTAAACTCAACAGCGAAACTATAACTGCGATGTATGCGAACATTATAAGATATGAGGCTGTGAGTTTCCATTTGAAAAAAGCCTTTATTAGCTGAAAGAGTGGTTTTCGGATTTTCGAATTCAAGACACAACCAGCCATCGCTATGATTACCCAGATTGCAACAGCAAATTCTCTATTGTTAAATTCTCGAATAAAACTATTTAAAGCCTCTGTCATTTTCAACTAAATTTTTTAAAGAAAATAATTAGTTGAAGCCGTATAAAATTCTGTCTCTAAAAACGTCTTCTGCACTAAGATATTCACCAAATTAACTGTTCAGAAATATGTCCGATCTATCCTAATCATTCAGAGTGTAGAATCATATATAGTGTTAGCTGCTTTCATCAGCCCATATTCAGACAAACCGTTTCAAAGAGGGTATTGGTTGTTTGCCCGCAACTCCTCTTTCACAATTTCCGCGACCGTGTCCTTATTGATTCTGCGCTTCTTACAATAACTCGACTGAATCCAATCAGAAAGGCTCTTTCTACCCTTGCTTGAATTGCAGGCTGCACAACACCGAGCAATATTCTCACGGGTAATGATTCGTGCATCATTGATGATATGCTCCCAAGTTGCAACAGACTTCCGGGCGCCATTGGGAGGCATCTTCTCGTTCATTAGGGTGCCGCAGTAGACACAGGTTTTATCTCGATCTTTCACCTCTCTTTCGAGCCAGTTTGGAATGCCCCAGCGATTCATGTCCCCCCGATTGGAAAGTTAAGAAAGGTTCAACGGCAATGCGGCATTGTCATAAGCTTCAACCGATATTTATCCGGATTCTATTTCCTTCAGAGTCTTACCATCGCTGGTTTTCCAAGAAATTAGCCCGTTGGCGTGACCTCCATGTACGACCGCGGCAGCTGCACTTGGGCTGGAAAACTCATAGTTTTTATTGAACACCAAGCGGTCTCCAACTTCAGAGAGGATACCGTCTAATTTGAGTGAATGCCGCATGTTTTTAGGCCAAGGCCACTTTTCGGATGATGCTCTTTCACGCCCGACTGCCTCTGAATCCTTCAGAACCATAAATCCGCTGGGAGTCCTGTAAACT
>CAZDYX010000005.1:13969-29282 GCA_964509775.1 uncultured Desulfobulbia bacterium
CCTCTGGCCTTGAAACCTTTGATCTCGCATACCATAACCGCTTTCGGCCCGGGTGGTACGGAAGATGCTGGAACGAAAAGATCGACCCCAAGGACCGGAAGCAATTGGCACATCTTTTCTAAGAAAACCTCCATATCCTCGCGATCTGACTCGGGAAGTTTTGCGCCACTACCTTGCCCATTAGTGACATGCGCCTTCTCGGCCTTGCGACAGAGTTCTATGAGCCTTCCCTCCAGATATCTGATGTGTGCCTTTGTGAGATTTTCGTCCTTGCTGACAAAATAGATAGCTTGGTTCCAGAAGTCCTTGTCAACATGAGACTTAATGCGAGAACGGATGCTTTCAGCTTCTCCTATATAAATGGCTGGTTTTCCCGTTTCCAGGTCGGTCCCCATGAGAAGATAGATTCCTGATTTTTCTGATTCATCTCGTGCAAGAACTTCCTCAAAGTCGCTGCGTGGCCCTGCAACTGCCTTTCCGGTCCAATTTGAAAGCTCTGCGGTTCGTAGCCGCTTAGGGTCTCCATGAGCCAAAAACATTCTTATCGTTGCTGTAGCCATTCACGATCCCCGTTTATGGGTAAAAGAGAATAGTTCACTCACGCCGCTGCCTTGAAACGCTCGAACCGCCACTCAAGCGCGTCACGGTTCGGCCATTGTTTTTCGGATTGGGGTAAGAATAACCGGCTCCCATGCATCTGCTGTAGGCCATATTTGAGGATCGGACCGTCTGTTTCTTTCAGCACATCGAGCCGGACATGGACTGTGTAATCAGGAGCAACGCCGATAATGAAGCTGTCAAAGGCGGCATGGTGGAGCTTACACAGAGAAATGCCGTTGGAGACGTGTGGTTCACCTTCAGGGCTGCTATCGGGAATTATATGGGCAGCGTCAAGGAGTTCGTCATGCCTTAATCTGCAAAGCGAACACTGTGATCGATAGGCAGCAATAACCCTTTCTCTGAATGATCGTTGGTGGAGTCGCACCCTGGTGGTCGCGGTCACATACGAGCGCCTTGCTATTGTGGTGTCATCATCATCAGAAGCACCCTCCGCCGGTCGGGCTATGTATGCGGCGTCATCCACTGCGATTCGAAAAGTGAGCGCTGCGGTATCGTCTCCCACAACGTATACAGGCCATAGCGCAAGGTATTTTCCGGGAACGATGCCATGGAGGTAGACGAGCGGTAATTGTTGGGCCATAGTCTGGCGTAAGCCATGGTTATCAGGATGTGAGGGGTCTGTTCCGCGATATTTATAAGCCAAAAGACCGTCTGGACCGAATGAATCTTGGTATGGCCCTTTCGGAGTGGTTGCGATACTGAGGGGCAGCTCCATTAGGCGAGGCTTAAATATACCTTGGGGAGCGACGAGGGGGACGCGATTGCCTTCAAACTCGAAGCCCTTCTGAAGGAGAAGGCGAGGCAGCACATCTCCGTGGATGCTGACCTGCTCGGAGAGCCATTTAAAGGCTGCGAACCGTATGGCAAGATCGCGCGGGTCGTTCCTGCTCATGCCCCGATACCTTCAACGTAAAAGTAACAACCCCATTTCGACTTCAGCAAGCCCTTATCTGGCCGCCTTTAACAGACTCTATCTCTTTAAGATTGTCCCAGGGCCTCAATTTTCTACCTTGGTTTGGGGGCGCTGAAGTTCACCAACAACTGGTTTGAGACGGCCCCATAGTTGATCTGCAATAGCTGAAGAAAGTTGATTCATCTGTGAAGCTATCGATTCACGTACTGATTCTTCGCATTTCTTCCGTCCGTCGGCAATGAGGCGCTCGTACCGATTAGTCCAAATTGCAACCTTGAGCGCGGTGGCAGGAATTGGAATGGATTTTACACTTTGACGCAGTTTATCTCGTCCCAAAGCAAATGTAGCGCCTGTTGCCAGAAGCGCTCCTACGGCGCCAATCACCCAAGCAACTGGGCCGGAGTGTACAAGGCCAGCAAGCAATGCAACGCCAAGGGAGCTACCGAAACCTCCACTTAGAGTGCCAACAACAATGGCGACTGAAGTGGATACCGTGCCTGCTACAATCGCCGCCAAGTTGCCACTCACTCGGTCTCCAACATGTGTGGCTGCCTGGGAAGAGGCAGCACCAACGTCACCAATGAAGCCCCCTGTGGGTCGAGTAGCAACTTGACCATCATCACCTAAAAGTCGCTTTATGCGCTCGGTAATCCGTTGATCGAGGACTTTTTCTGCACCCATCAACTCAGAATCAAGTTCGGTCCTGAATGAGAGACATTCATTGTTCAACGTCTTTTCGAGATCGCGTAAACTTCCTCCTTCCTCTCGAAAACGCCAAAGGAAAGGTGTGATTCGGCCGTCGTATAGTTTTACACAAACGAACCCAGCGAGCTGTTCAGAGACCTGACTACATTCTTCCGTCACTGCCTTTCGGGTTGCAGCCTCCAATTCTTTAGGAGAGATAGAGGTAGCCCTTTTCAAGAGATCAACATAGTATTCATCCTCAAAATCAAGCTGTACGGTGTGCCTGTTATTGGATAAGCGCTTGGTCGAAGTGAGAGCGAGCAAACTACGCGGAACAACAATAATGAGAAGGGCGTATACGGCGTATAAGTGAATCCAATCAGCCGCAGGAACGCCATCACCAATTAAGAGCCCGACGGCCCCTGGGAGATTCTGACCCAATACAGTTAAAGCAGGGCTAAAAATATATCCCAGCGCCTTTTCAACTGTTGAGGAGTCTGTGATAAAAGTGCTCCGCCAGATGACTTCATATTTAAAAACAAGCCCCCGCATGTACATTCCGGAGATAGCGCCAAATGCTATACCGATAGCGCATAGATGCAAAGTTCGTTGAAGCCACAATCGGAGATTGGGCTGAACTACTTGCCACCAAAGCGTTGCGAATCTTTTACCAACAGCCCCAATGCCGGTCGCCTGCTCTCGAATCTCCTCAACTCCCGCTTTCAGGCCGAACAGCCAGGAAAATACTGGTCCAAGGACGAAACGTTCGGCAAAGCCCGGTCGGTATTCATGCTTCTTGGAGTCAACCTGATGCTTATAACGAACAGGAGTCGTCTTTGGCAGGGTAGCTGAGGAACTGACCTTCGTCCCCAACGAAAATCCGACCGCTAAAATAACGTAGATCAGAATGTTCCAGGCGATCAATAAAATGATCGGGTTCCAAAGGACGTGAATCGTCTCACTTGGTCCAAGATAGTTCGAAGCAAGGCCAAGAACAGTTGATAAGCCGATTGGCAACCATACACTTGGGTGGATTGTTTCTACACGCTGTAATACTGTGTTATATGCGCCGATAGCATGATCTATCAAGAAATCAGCGCGGCGAATTATCCAGGGTGGCCCTTCGACCGAATTTCCAGCTGCAAGATGCGCTTCGAGAAGAGTTTCTGGTGCAATATGCTCAGGCAGGACCTCTTCAACTGCCCGAATGAGGACGACCCTTGCTGCCTTTTCCAGTTCCATGGCCTACGGCTTATCTGTCTTGTTGGATACTTCTTTTGGTTTTTAAATATCCTACTTGTCAATTTCTAACTCGAATTTATCTGAAAGAAACTTAAAAGTATTCTGGTCCCTCAATTTACAGACAGCATTTTGATTCGCAAAAGCTCCCTTAAACCATTGTGCACTGTTGTCATCAAAAGTTTTTAACCATTTAACTTTTACAAGCCATTCCTCTCTGGATGAATCTCTGTCTTGCCTCCAAGGATGGCTCTCTGCCAAATCATCAATGACCAGTTTATTGGCGAATTTATATTTTTTAACCGGCACAGCATTTTCTTCAACAATTCCATATCCGACATAGCCTTGTCCTGATATATAGGCAAAAATCCTATCTCCCTTGCTTAGTTTTTTCATTGCGTTAATATACCTCGGACTTCCACCTGCACTAACGAACTCATATTTCTTATTTAATTTCCAGTCACGGGAGTTATCATCTGAAATTCCAGTGTTCACAAAATAATACCCAGTCCATTTAGACTTTTTACCAACTGAAGACCTTTCTTCAACATCAACAGGATCTTTCAGCCAAGACCTACCAATAATTTTCTGGCCATCAAACGAAAACACATTAAAGAATACGACGTTTATGTTGACGTTATAAAATTCATTTAAATGTTGAACAACACGCTCAGTAGATTCATCAACTGACTCAGCAACAATAACAATTTGATAGGTACTATTTATTTTATCTGAAATTGGCTTCCCAAAATATTCAGCGAATTCTTCTGATAAGTCTTTCTGCTTGTATGATTCATATATTTCAGTAATATTTTCGAATGTTAAGCCATAAACCCAAGTCCCGTAATCGAGGCATTGGGATATAATATCTCTCGGGGTCTTTTTCCTCTTTAATTCAATAATAATTAAATCACCATCTCCGTTAATCGCTAACAAGTCTATAAAACCGCCATATTCTGTATGCACTTGACGCCCAATTATAAGAGCGTCTATTCCTATCAAAGCGATATCATTTTCGATCCAATTTTCCAAAAGCTTCTCAAGATCGAGAGTAGCCTTATCAATTTGCGTTAAATGATCGCCATCTATTTTCCATAGTTCCATAGCGAGTGTCATTAATTATCTCCTAAGGAATTAAGTAAGATTTATAGTGACTCATATTGTTATGGAATTATCCGTTAACGTAATCAAATGCCTGTTTAATTAGTGTCATTGCATATTTGATATCTTCCTTCTTAGTAATAATAAATTGAGTATTAAGCAGGCCATACCCATAACTGCTCGGAATTGGCTTGCATGTTGAAAGTGGGTCTTTAATATTATGTTTTCCCATTTTTACGAAAATTTTCAGTTGAGATTTTTGTACATTTATACATACGAATGTTGACACTGTTCGATAATCACAATACCATCCACCAACCTTTTCCCAAACAGCTTCGGAAAGACCAAGAATCTGCTCACGAAGTTTTAAAAATAAATCTCGAATATCCGGGGTTGCCTTATCTATAATTTTCTTAAGTGTATGCTCAAGTTGTTCTGTTTCTCCAGTTCGCTTAGGGGATGTTGATTTAGTATCTAAAATATTTACATATTCATAGCTAAAAAGCCCATCATATAGCGAATACTTTAATAATTCGATCCTCGGCCCCATTTGATTAATGGCGGATAATTCTTTAATATCAAAATCCTGAGCAATAATTATTAAGCGTGGTTGATTTGACCAATCCACTCTAACATCCTTGCCGAGTTTATCTCTCACGATAGACTCAAATGGTCTTTTGTTTTGCATTACCCAGTCAAGATAAAAAAGCCCTTGAACGACAGCACTAAGTTCTTTTTTCCACTTGTATTCAATAATTACTGGCAAACCATCCTCATCGAGTCCAAGCGAGTCTATGCGTCCGTTTGGTATAGGGTATTCTCGCGATATTAACTTAATAGCCAGAAGCTCCTGAAGATTATTTTCCACCAGGGAGTGAAGCTCCTGTTCGTTGGAAAACTCTTTGCGAGATATTGGCTGAAGGGTTTTTTTATCTGAATGTATCCTATAAAGTGGCATTGGCTCTCCCTCATATAAATTCAAATATTCCAGCAATTAATTTTTAAATGGTTTTTGCAATACTACCAAACAGAAAGGATATAGTCTTGGTCATGCCATCGATGCAAATCTTAGAATTGAATTGCACAAATCTTGTAGGGTTGATGATTTTAGGCCATCATTTCGCCCTGATGTGACCCAATCCGCTATGAACAGGTCATGTTTTTCAAGCCCACCCTCGTGTGCGTAATTTGCACGTGCTGTATTTGCTAAACGGGCATAAGCATCTCCGAAATCTGATTTAACGGCATCTCCTAAGTTGTTCTTCCATATCGCATGATTGGATGAAATTATATTTTGAGAAGGAAACGGATCATAGTCAACGCCAAGCAAATTCATAAGTGCCCTATTATCTCGTTCGTGTCTACTGCGGTAATCTGCCCTAGGTATTCCCCCATCTGCATCGAAAATTGTGAAAACGGGCAGTCCCAACTCTACGGCTATTGCAAGAGGCTGAATTAGTTTGTCCTTACCATTCACAGGGATCAAATGGCATCCAAGGCGACGGAAATCACTCCAAAGCCCTGCCAGGTGTAACTCAGTAATAATGTATGAGACGTCTTCCAAACCCTCAACTAAAACAGGCACACGGGTGAAAAACATTTGGGCAATTCCAGGTTGTAGTGCCTGATGAATCCTGGCAATTAACCCTTCATTGCGGCGTTGTAGGTTTTCATTAAGGGCTCGGCGGATTCTAACGCATAAGCTTTCAAAACAAAGCCATTTCACATTAGAGCCAATGTTGTTATTCTGTTGACGCACAAGGCGAGTGTTCTCAAAACCGTCTCCGCTTATAAATAATGGAGAATGTGTAGTTATCAGTATTTGATTATTGCCAGAAGCCAATTCACTGAAAACGTCTGAAAGGTGCATCGCTTGGGGTGGATGTTGATACAACTCGGGTTCTTCGCAGCCAAGGATTAAAGTCGGTGCATCTGCAGCTTCGGAACTGGCAAGTTCCTGAAGTAATGCCAATAAATAAGACCGTTGCAGACCGTGGCCCATCCTCGCTAAGCTTCCGAGAAAAGTACCATCTCCTGTTTTTATCCCAGCAATGGGTTGCTGGACTACTACTGACCTTGTTGGGTCAAACATCCATTCCATTCCGATACGGACATTAGGGTGTGCCCAAGATTCAAGGCGCCTCTGCAGTGCCTGCGAGACTTCGGTAAGACTTGCCTGATTCCTTTCGAGAAGCTCGCGATATCGAGTCAATATTTCTGCTCTGAGCGCCTCCAACTCTCCGTCGAAGTTAGTTCGAGTACGCACAGCTCTCGCGATCAACTTCCCGAGGGCAGTGTTTTTAGCTTCTTGACTCTCCTCCCCTGCGTCTTTAACTGCAGGGACAAAGACCCACTGTAGAAATGAAGCGAGCTTTCCTGTGCTATTAATCCCATAAAAGTCATCAGAGCTGGGAATTAAACTGCATTGATCCGGGTGTTCCGACTCATACCGGCGTAAAGCCTCGGCCTTTTCATCTTTCGAACGAGGATTTGGGAGTTCAGGAAATTGCTGGCGAAGCCTTTCATAAATAGCATTGAGTCCGGCCGCCTTAGCCCCAGCCTTTTCTGCGTCAAAGAAAGAACGAAATTCCGTCATTCCTACTCGTTGGCCGAAATGTCTTACCTGCGCGAAACGGGTTGCCTCATCAAAAATAGCCTCGGCTGTGACAACTAATTCATCCTGTCGCGCGTAAGCTGCAAGCTCTGCTTTGGCCCTATCGTTGAGGTCGTCAAAAGTGAGGGTAATCCTGATTGGAATATTTATGTTCTTTTTATGGAAATCTTCATCTATGAGTTTACAGACATCCGTGGAGCAAGATGCCTTTTCTTGGAAAAACACATTTAGTGCCGCTAATATAGTAGACTTACCTGCGCCGTTCGAACCGACAAAGCATGTATACTTATTAAATTCGATAAGTTGATCCTCAAAACTTCTAAAGTTCTGTATTCGGACACACTTAATTTTCATTCTATGATTCCCCTTTAATGACCGTCTAAGTGTCAATCGCTGATAATTTTTTCACCAGGATGAAAATAAATTGACCTTTAAAAGCAGATCTATTCCTACGGAATTTGCGATAAGGAGTTCTTTGAGGGGAACTGGATCAAACTTCTTCGCCATGGATAACCTTAGAGCATCCTGGACGTTAAAAGCCGTGATCTTTGAGGCTGGAGCGGATATGTGCTATCGGTTACAATACCAATTCCAGCAAGGCAAAGCAAACACCAAAAACTGACGAGGCTGGTTCATGACATTCCCGAAATTCCTGGCGGTTACGTGCCTTCTGTTTCTGGTGTCGGCGTCATATCCACCAGCCTCCTCTGCTTGGTTCGATGAGACCCACCTGGCTATCGCTAAGGCCGCCGGTTATCAGAAGTGGTTCAACGCGGCCGGGGCGGACGTGGCCAAGCTGAAAATGGGCGACAAGGAGGGCCACAACCACTTCGTGAACAACCCTAAAGGCACCGTAGTCACACCGGAGATGATTCTGGCCCAAGCGGAACGGTACAACCAAAAAGACCCGGTCGGACATCTCTACGGGGCTATAGTGGCATCTGTGAGGGACTATATTGAGGCCCAAAAGAGGGGTCGCTACGCCGAGTACCACCTGGCCTACTGTGTCCACTACATCGGGGATCTGTCACAACCCCTGCACAGTACCCTATATAGCGACTACAACAAACGGAACCACTCGAAAACGGACGGGGTGATTAACGACGGAATTCTGGACAACCTGGAGGCGATCAAGGTTTACCCAATCGAGATTAAGACCGAGGAGGAACTATCCAGGGAGATAGCCCGGATTGCCAACCTGTCCTTGGCACTGGGTTACAAGCTGGAGGATGAGGGCCGGATTTTGTCAAGGGAAGAGGCGTACCTGCAGATCAGCCATAGTGTATCCTTGTTTCGGGCGGTTTTGGGGTATGTGGAGGGCAAAAAGACGCTGGAATGAGAGGATGGCCCTTGCTGCTCCGATTTTAGTTTATTGATTCCTCACAATATTTCCGCTATCCTTCTAACTTAAGACCTTGATGTTTGAAGACTCTACAAGCAGCCCTATGGCAGTTGCATGGAAAAGGTTTCCAATTTTTTCTGGAGCTTGAGACACAAAGGCATTTTCAGAGTTCGAAGACTAATTAGGACTTAAACAGCAACACTGGCTCCCGCAGAGTGTTGAACCCGTGGTTTTCTAAATAATGATGAGAGGTTCAATGTACATAGATAAGAAGACACTAAGCCGAGCATTAAAAAAAATGTATGGCACAGCCGGCCATCTCATAAAAATATGGTTCACACTGAAACATATGGGATTAGAATCTGGTTCAACAGAGGTTGATATCGACACCTCAAATTCAACCGATTCCTTAAAAAGACTGTTTTCTTGCGGGGCTCCCGGTGGCGAATTTTATGTTCCTTTCGCTCATACGCCTCGCTACCTAACAATGAAGCACGACGCATCACGATCTATCATTCAAACAACTATTCAACGATGGGCCTCCAGTGGGTCTGTCGTAACGTGCGACCCGACCGAGTTTCTCGATATCTCTGCCGGGGATGGTTCAAAGCTTAAGGTTCGAACAGGTCGTCGCTACCCATTCGGACTTGGTTTGGGTGAGGCTGGATTTGCGCTTGGGGAAGGCGCAAGAGTATCCATTCCAATAAAGTCGTTTGCAGTTTGGTACTTCAGAAAAACAGAAATTCCTATCACTTCCGATACTGTTGATGCCGGTGCATACATCGTCGATGCAATGCTTCGAGAATTGCATATTTCATCAGTCGAAAAAGAATTGATATTCGTAGACGAAGAGTTACTAATTGGAACACAGATCTCTTGTTTAACAGATAGCGAAATTTTCTCAGAATGCCAGCCTTTTATCAAAGGAGGCTTAGACCCGAGCGCAACGGTCTATCATGAGGAATTTAGTCACTATGCAAGGAGGGTGAAAAGTATGGTATCAGGCTTGAATCAGCCAACATGGATGCGCACCTCGCCTGAAGATGAGATGCATGAACTTCTTACGACCGGAGCAACGGCAATTCTTTTATATGGCCCTCCCCGAACGGGAAAAACTCGATTAATTGACTCCATTTTTAGCCGCACCTCGGACAGTCGTAGCACGATTCAAATACATGACGGTTGGAGTTATGACCATCTGGTAGAAGGCTTCAAACCAAACAGTGAAGGGAAATGGGAATGGGATGATGGGCCTTTGAAGCAAGCAGTTACAAGTGGCAAAAAAACCATTGTTCTTGAAGAAATTAACCGTACTGCGATTTCTCAGGCACTTGGTGAAGTTTTTTCTCTAATTGAAGATGCATATCGTGGAGAGGAGAATGCGATCACGCTTCGAAGTGGGAAAAAGTTTTGGATACCAAAAGATATTGTGTTTCTTATGACCATGAATACAATTGACAAATCCACTGAAGACATTGACGATGCACTTTTGGGACGCGTGGCGGCCGTTGAATTCCCTGCAAGGCCAGAAGATCTTAGTCAGATGCTGACGGCCAATGGTCTTGCATCCAAAGCACGGGACAGTCTCGGGCAGCTATTTACCGAAATATTAAACGTGTATCCGCTTGGTCATGGGTATTTTGCCAACCTGAAAGGCACTGCTGATAGCAAACAGATAGTTCGCTATTATAAAACTCGGATTCGACCAGTGCTTTTTAATTTTCTTGGTGAGCTGAAACGCCAAGAGCTTGCTAAAATCGATAATCTTGTTGATGAGATGTTCGGAAAATCATGATTAGGAAGGCAATAGAAGGTGGAATTACTTGGCTGCCTGGGATAGCTCCCTCAGATATTCCACACCCCCTTCCCAAAGGTATCACTGTTCATTTGAAAGAAGATGAGGTAGGGCTTGAAATTCAAGGGCTTGTAGGAGCTCTTCCACTTCGTAACAGGGATACCTTGCAGATATCCCCCAAAATCGGTCAAGTAAATTTCTTTCGACTTCTATTCAAGGCTGAAGGCCATCAGCAGAACCTTGAGCGGGAATTCGATGCCTTCGTCGAGTATTCCATCGAAGATGATGAGAACATTGATGCTATAGTTGCCCGTCAACAGCTTTATTGCGCCGAGGAGATTCTGAAGCGAAGCCCTCAGTGTGGTAGATTTAAAATACGACACGTTGGACTTTACGCAGCCGGACAGATCGATGCTGTTTCGACAGCATTGAATATTTCTTGCCGCAAGCATGAGCCGGTTGTCTTTTTTGCCAAGGAAAAAACGGAAGACATTCCTGAGAATCGAGTGATCACTGAAGCCATTGCACGTGCTTGGCCGCTGCTGAACGAACCGTCTCAATTCGAGCTTCGTTCGGTGTATGAAAAGTGGATGAGGCGCTTCCCAAGGTCTAACGATCTTGGTGTGGACATTGAGAATGTCGAGAAGGGTTTTGCGCGTGGAAAGTATGGAGGGCCAAGAGACTATTACAGGAAAGCGCTGATGCTCGCCAAGATCGTATTGGGTAATAACGGCATAGGGTTCAACGAAGCTGCTACAGTTGAAGGTGATGCCGTGCTATTGAATACGGCAGACATTTTTGAGAAATACCTGCGCAATGTCATTAGCGGTGCTTACAGCGACACGGGCTTCATCATTACCAAAGGTGGTGTTGGTGTCACCAGCTTGTACACTGATGGGAGTTTCGAGCTTCAGCCGGACATAGTTATATCCAGAGATGGTCATACTTTGCTTATTGCAGATGCTAAGTATAAGGTGCCAACCGCAGATGATCACTATCAGATGAATACGTATCTCGCGGTAAATGGAGTGAGCCGTGGTTTGCTGTTATCCCCATTATTCGAAGGCAACAACGTTGTAATACGAGAGTTCTCTACCGCAGATAAGGTTGTTGTGCGAGAAGTATACCTACCGATGACAAACCTCAAGATCACAGAAGAGTTCCTTGGGACGGTGATTGGGAAAAGTGTTTAATGAGCGGTTCGAGCATTGTTCGTTCAGCTTCTGAGATTCGTCGTTCTGCCGTGGAAAGGTATTCTTGACATACATCAATGCCAATAAATTTGCGCCCCAAAGTGCGGGCAGCAATCCCAGTATTCCCAGCACCCACGAAGGGATCGAGCACAATATCTCCCTCGCTGGTTGACAGGGATATGCATCTTCCTGGCAGGGCAATAGGGAACTGGGCTCCGTGACCATTACGACCGCTTGAAGTAGGGAGTGCCCAAACGTCTGACAGTTTGTCTGGCTCCCACCCGTTATTGCGCCCACCAAGAGCAGGTGGAAGAGTTCGATAGATCTCCTTATTAAAGTGTGGGGTTCGCACTTTAGTTAAATGAAGTACATACTCAAGATTCCGACTGACTCGTGACTCCTGTGGCTCGGGGAGAGTGCTTGTTTTTGCCCAAGTTATGACAGTTTTTACGTAGTATCCGATCCTTGATGCCCGTTCAGCAATAAGGGCCGGTATCAGACATTGCTCGCCATCCTTCAAGTAAGAATGCCCTGCGCTATAGCGGCGACACTCATGATCTCCCCAAGACCGGGAGTCTTTGCCCTGCATCGCTCTGAGAGCTTCCACGGCATTGCTTCGAACTTGAGTTCGAGTATTGAATGAATCCATCACATTCCACCAAATTGAGCCGTCCTCCGTCAAAACATCGTATAAAGATCCTAACAATTCAGTGGTGTGTCTTACAAAGCCCTCGGGTGTTTGTTCATGTCCATACGGACAAACCTCTCCGTCAGCCCACGTGACGAAGAAGGGCTCTTTATAGATACGCAGTCCCCAATATGGAGTTGATGTAACTATGCATCGCACGATCCCGGGGGGTAGATCTGCAAGCTTGTCCAATGCATTGCCTTGAATAAGCTCATATTCAAGCCCATTTGCAAGGATCTCCCTGTGCTTTCGGTCTGAAACGGCCTTGAGCAAAAAGTCAATCACCATGCTACGAGGAATGACCGTTTCCTTGAATGCATCTTGGTCAAGCAATAAGAGTACATCTTGAACCGATAGGAGGTTCTTGCGTCCACACACCTTTTTAATGAAGCTATGTGCCATCCCCACGGCCACAGCAACTTTATCGATTGGGAATTCAGTATCAATACCTACATATTTCTCCCTTTGTAGCATTTCTATCTTTGTTTGTGGTTTTATATCAGGCAATTTAATACTTTCTTTCTTCATTTCGTTTTCGGGTTTGATAATTTCTCTGTTAACTCTATGCTCTTTCATTGTTTAACCTCTGTTCTGATTCTTGCGATATTCTTTGTTTGATCACAGTACTAATGAAGCCCTTTTCTGAAAGCCAGGCTAAAACAACATTTCTGACCACATCTGCATCTGTTTCTCCAAATTCTCCCTTGAGCTTATCTAATAGATCAATCTGCTTGTCAGAAAAAGAAACTTGAATTTTCTTCGACATACGAACCTCGGAATAAATGGATTGATAACCTGTTTTCTCTTTGATAGCACCGCCGGGGTAGTCCGCAGTAACGTAAAAGACAACTGTGTCAAATACGGTCACACTTACAGACTAAATTGGACATATCTACTAAATAGCGAGTTATAGATTCTTAAAGGAATCTACACAGATTCTAATGAGATGTCAAGTTCCAAACTCTATGAGAAAAATGACCTACCTCGCTGGCCTTGGCTTCCAGTGCAAATCTCTGTCCACCTCAATCCCCGGAGGCACAACCAACTCCCTCAGTTCCGTGAATGAGATGTAGCCCCATTCCGCCATTTCCGTATCTCCGTTCAGGATGGCATAACCCCAAAATAGATCCTCGCCGTCGTACTCCGCAATATACCAGTCACACCCACCAAGGAAAAAGTGCAGGTTGATAATCTTGTCCTTCAGGGGGGTGTTCTCGGTTTCGTAAAGTTTTGGGATTCTATCGAGCTCTTCTTTAGTTGGCGTATTCCACATTTTGCACCACTCCTTTCGGTTTTAGGATCAAGTTCAAAACCTTCTCTGTGTCTGACATCACCCTCAAACAGGCAGCTTGGGGGCTGAGTTTGAGTTTCTCTGCGTAGCCTTGAATGTATCTGTAGCTGTTGCCTGTGGTGTCACGTGCCTGCTTTCCGACCATCCGGCAGAGGGCCTGGGCCGACAGTTCCGCGACGACCTCCTGCAACGGGTCTTGTCCGGCTTTCAACGTTCCCTTGACTTTCTCGTGGGCGGCATGGGCCAGTTCATGAAAGAAGACGGTTTCCTCCGGTGTGGCCAGCGCGATCTCCTTCGAACCGGGCCTGTAATAGCCGTAGTACCGGTAGTTGCCAGGAATAGCTTTCAGGCTAATCCCCCATTCCTTAGCAACCTGTTCCAAAGGGAAATCCGGCAGTTCCAACTTTTCGTAATCCAGTGCCTCTCCGTCGGTATCCTCAGCTCTGAATACCGGCTTACACATGAACCCCCGTAACGATTGTTCAACTTCACCGTTCTCCTCATTTTCCTTCTTCACGAAACACGGCACCAAGATCCGAACAGACTTGGCACCCTTCTTCACGTAACGGTCGGCCTGTTTCCACTGCCGAAATCCACGAGCGTCCTGAGTCCCGGCCAAGAACATCAAAGTCCGGTTAAGTAAACTCCATTTCGCAGAGGGGATGTTGGGTATAGGGAACATGGAATACGCAATGGCCTCCGGGATATCGCCGCGTTCGAAGGCCGCAATAATCCCACTGACGGTTTCATGGACTGACACCGACATGGCAAATCTCCTTTAAGTTGTGTGTCTATTTTTTGGGTTAAGCGAGGATGGATTCGATGATCTCTTCGGTCTCAGCAAAAACTTCGAGGCAGGCGTCCAAAGGGGTCATGTTCAGGGCCACGGAATTGAAAAGAATGAACGAATAGGAGTTGCTTAATTTTTCATCCGCCCTATTCATGATGATTTGGAAAAGTGTACAGGCAGCCAGCTCAGCCATAATCTCCTGCTGTTGCGGTTTTGGGTGGGTGATGGTGTCGCTTAACCTTTCAATCGCAGCGTGGGCCAAACCGTGCAGGAAGGTTTTTATATCGGTTGAGGCAAGTCGGATTTCCTTCCTGTTCTTGTCGTAATGGCCATGGCATTTGCAGATACGCGGGACCGTTTTGACCGAGATACCCCATTCAGTGGCTTTCTCAATCAAAGGAATTTCAGATAGGCCAATAGGTTCGTGGCTCGGTGGCTTTCCTTCCGTGAAATCAAACTCACCGATCTCAAATTGAACAAGAATAGAAACAAGCACCTCACCAATGGATGCTTCTTCCATGGGTTACCTCCGATTTAAATTGTTTGGGGACTGTTTAAGGCTGCTGGAACGACGAAATCCGGGGTGGGTCAAAAACGGTACTTTTTCGAGATCTGGCTGATTTTTGGACCTCGTTTTCTAAGGGAAAATCGGTGGCAAAACTTACGCCATATGCTTTCTGGGAGGGTTTTACGTGTTTTCACCCACAAACAGCACTGCCAGACCAGATGCCGTGAAAATCAGCGATTTGTCCCTCAGTAAATTGGAGTACAGTTTTCGAAGCTTATTACCCAGGGTTTCAGATCCCGGTTTACAGAAAATCCCCAGTTCAACCATGCTCCTCCAGGCATGCAATTGGGGTGGTGCTGGCGGTCGAAATCTTGAAACTTGCGGCAGATGAAAAGGGCGAGTTCCATTCCGACTTCCGGGTGTCCCTTGAGGCTCTGAATTTGATCCCAGTCCGGCAGCACTAATTTATAAAGGTCAACAACAACCTGCTGCTGGTTCGTATTTCGGTCAAAGGCCTCAAGGATTCGATGCTTC
>CAZDYX010000006.1:0-16770 GCA_964509775.1 uncultured Desulfobulbia bacterium
TGTTCGACATTCGAAATTCGTTTTGCAGTGGAACAAGACAACTTGGGTTGCGGGCTTTGCCCGCCTTAGAGGCTATTTAATCCCGGTATAGAGCGTCACGATGCCCATGGTCAATGGACGCGCATCCACCTTGGTGAACCCGGCCTTTTTCATCATCGCGAGCAGTTCCGGGGGCTCATAAAAGGCGGCGATGGAACTGGCAAGATACTCATAGGCCTCCTGGTCGCCTGACACCAGGCCCGCCACCCAAGGGAGGACGTTGTTCAGATAAAGGTTGTACAAGGGCTTGACCAGCGGATGCCGCGGCCGGGAAAACTCCAGGATCAGGAGTTTTCCCCCGGGTTTTAAAACACGCCACATCTCGGTCAGGCCTTTTCCGGTGTTAACGAGGTTTCTCACCCCAAAGGCCACCGTTACCCCGAAAAACTTGCCGGTTGGGGCCGGGATCTGTTCGCCGTCCCCGCAGACGGGAAAGATCCTTTCCTTCCTGCGGTCCCGGGAAAGGGAGGCAAGCCCTGCCCGCAGCATGTCCTCGCAGAAATCCACGGCGAGCACCCGGCGCCTGGGGGCCTGCCGCGCCAGTTCCAGGGCGAGCGGCATGGTCCCGGCGCAAAGATCGAGCACCGCGCCGTCCGGAAAGGCGGCCAATTCCCTCGTTGTCCGCCAACGCCAGTAACGGTCGATCTGAAAGGAGAGCAGGGAATTTAAGAGGTCATATCTCTTGCTGATGGAGGCAAATTTATGGCGGACAAAGGTCTTTTTTCCTTCCTGTTTCACCATACAATCAGCCGATGATGGAAAGAGGGAGTGCGGTCTGCGGCACCTCTCCTCGCTTGATGAGATAATGAAAAAAATGGGTCAGGGCATCTTTTTTTTCCGGGGAAAGATCATATTCCATGCCCCGGAGATACTCCTCGCAGGCCTGCGGGTCAAGGGGGATCCGGGAGGCAACGGATCTGCTGATAATGCTAAGCCTTTTCTTGCCCTCTTGGACGCAACGGAGTAGCTCGCCCTGGACGTTTGCGACCGTTTTCGGGTAACGGCCGTAAAACTCCTTCCTTACCGCCCAGACCGCAAAGACAAAGGGTCTCCCGGTGTGGTCATTCCAGATCCTGCCCAGGTCAAGCTGCACCGGGTATTGGCCCTGGCCTGCCAGGCGCAGGGCCTCATCGCCGATGGCAAGACGGGCGCCGATTTCCTCGTTTCCCTGGGGCGCAAGGGAATACCGGGGGAATATCCCCAAGAAATCCTCCAGGATGATCTTTACCAGGCTGTTTGAGGTCTGGGACTGAGGACTTAACAGCACGAGCCTTCCGGAAAGATCCTTTATCTTCTTTTCGGAAAAGAGAAAGACGCTGCCAACGGGTCCCAGGGCGCTGATGGAAAGGCCGTCAAGGATATGGTATGCGGGCGCATGGAGGGCATATTCATGGGAGGAGATCAGGCCGAAATCAAGCTCGTCGGCAAAGAGAAGACGGTTTAGCTGGCTGGGCGGGCCTTCAATGATCGTCCATTCAGGCCTAAGCACGGTATCCTTCCATACCTCATAAAAGGGGGCGGTATTGATGAAATTTACCATCCCGATCCGGGCAGGCGTGTCTTTTTTCTGCCGGAGCAACAACTGCTCGTCCTTTACTCTATCCAATAACATGAAGGGTCCTCCTTTCTGCTGGTAAGATAGGCAAAGATATCTTTTCCCTGACCTGCAGGGCAAGATACGGCCAGAAAGCTAGCCTTTTTCCCCGGGGCGAGCGCGCCCAGGGTCCGTTCACATCCCAGATTTTCGGCACCGGCCAGGGTGGCCATTCGAAAAATCGTTTCGGGCAAGACCTCCGGGTGGTCCTCCCAGAGAATGGTCATCTCTCGCCAGATACTGAGCCTCTGATTGCTGGCGAGGCTGTCGGTTCCCAAGGCAGGAAGCAGGCCTCGTCCAATAAATTTGTAGAGATCCGCCTTTCCTACGCCCAGATAGCGGTTGCTCCCCGGACACAGGCATACCTTGGCCCTGCGCTTTGCAAGAAGGTCAATTTCTTTCGAGGTAAGATGTACACAGTGGACACACAAGGTTTTTTCATCGAGGACCCCCAGGCGATCGAGATAGTCCACGGCCCCTGTCCCCGGCGGGGTGAAGGTCCCATCCCACGCCCCCAGCTCAGCCAGAAGTTCCCGGAAAGGGCCCTTGCCGGTCAAGAGAAATTCAAGCTCCGGCGTTGATTCCGCCACATGGATGGGAAAGAGTTCTCCCCTGGTCCGCGCCCTTTTTTTAAGCGCGACAATCAATCCCCTTGCGGTTGAGTGAGGTCCATGGGCCGTGCAGGCGATTTCTTCCGGGGTTGTTTCCAGCCGACAGACGGCATCTTTTTCAGCCTGTTTCGAAAGGCCCAGGAATTCAAGGAAGAAACGGACCTCTATCAATCCTTCGGTCGATAGATAGCGGGCCTGGGATTGGTTGCCGATATCGGCAACCAATCCAATACCGGAGTTCCTAAGCGCTTTTACGGCCGCATCCATTGCAAGGATCTCCTCGCCTGCGGCGGGATTATATCCCTGCCGTCGTTTGATCAGCTTTCTGATCCAGGAAATTATATCGCCTGTGGGGGTAAATCCATTGGTTACCCCCCCTAGTTCGGCAAAAATGGAGAGCTCAAGATGGGTATGGGCATTCACCAGGGCCGGGATCAGGAGGTGTTCGGGATGCTCCTTGATAATAGCGCGAAGGCCCTTTTGCAGCTCGGTAAATTTGCCCACCCGTAGGATCCGGCCATTGGCGACGACCACCCCGCCATCCTCGATGGCCGGAGAGACAACCGGTACCACCCAGGGGGCCCGATGGAGGATGATGGATGTATCCGTCTTAAGGGACAAGGGTATTATCCATGGTCCGCTGCCAAGGGGTAAAACCCGCGCCCTCGATTAAGCGCCGGATTTCCTGCTCGGACAGCCTGAAGGTTACGCCGGTGGCCGCAACCACGTTTTCCTCGATCATGGTGCTGCCGAAGTCATTGGCCCCGAAGAAAAGGGAAAGCTGCGCCACCTTCGGTCCCTGGGTCACCCAAGAGGCCTGGAAGTTGGCGACATTGTCAAGGACGATGCGGGAGAGGGCCAGCATCCGCAGATAGGCAATTGCCGAGGTCTCGGGCAGGTTAGAAAGGGCGGTGTTGCGTGGCTGAAAGGGCCAGGGAATGAAGGCGGTAAACCCGTTGGTCTCATCCTGGAGCTCCCTGATTCGGGTCAGATGCTCGATCCGCTCTTCCATGGTTTCAATATGGCCGAACATCATGGTGGCCGTGGTGCGAAGCCCGAGCCGATGGGCCTCGGCCATCACGGAAAGCCATTGGTCGGTGGGGCATTTTCTGGGGGAGGCGATTTCTCTTACCCGGTCAACCAGGATCTCGGCCCCGCCGCCCGGAATGGAATCGAGTCCGGCCGCAATAAGCCGAACTAATACCTCTTGGACCGAGAGCCCGGAAATTTTTGCAAAGTGCTGGATCTCGGGCGGGGAGAAGCCGTGCGCATGGATCCGGAAGTTCTTTTTGATGAACCGTAACATCTCTTCATAAAAGGAAAGCAGGTCCGGGTGGAGCCCGCCCTGAAGCAGGATCTGGGTGCCGCCCTGATGGATGGTTTCCTCGATCTTTTGGCCGAGTTCGGAGAGGGAGAGGACGTATCCCTCTTCATCTCCGGGCGCCTTATAAAAGGCGCAAAACTTGCAGCCGGAGATGCAAATGTCCGTATAATTGATGTTTCGGTCGATGATATAGGTGACGACCGGTTCCGGATGAAGTCGATCGCGCATTGCCTGGGCCAGAAATCCCAGCCGGTGCAGATCGGCGTGGATTAAAAGGTCCAGGGCCTCAGCCGCGGAAATCCTCTGGCCGCTTAAGACCTTTTCTGAAATATCGCCCAGCATGGCGGTCACTCTCCTTCAAGGGTTTGGTAACTACTCAGGTGGATAGTCTGTAGGTGTTTAGGTGGATAGGGGGAATAACCATGCGAGATCACACAAGGTGTTGGGATCCTTGATTCGTTCTTTGCGCAGTCCTAACAGACTACAGTCTAAACAACCTGAGTAGTTACAGGGTTTGTTCAATATGTCCGGATGACGTTATAAAGGGTATCCCGCTCCACCGGAACCCTGCCCGCCTCTCTGATTAGTCGCTGCAGATCCTCCCTGGTCATGGCCTGTTCGGTATCTGCGCCGGCCATGTGGGTGATTATCTCCTCCTTTACGGTGCCGTCCACGTCATCAGCGCCGAAGGCAAGGGCGATCTGGGCGAGCTTCGGCCCGATCATCACCCAATAGGCCTTGATGTGCGGGAAGTTATCGAGGTAACAGCGGGCCACCGCAATGTTTTTGAGATCATCGATGCCGTTGGTGCGGGAAAGGGTTGCCATTTGTGTGTTCTTCGGGTGAAAGGCAAGGGGGATGAAGGCCAAAAATCCGTTCGTCTCATCCTGGGCCGTGCGCAGCATCTCCAGGTGTTCCACCCGTTCCTCGACGGTTTCGATGTGGCCGTAGAGCATGGTGGCATTGCTGTGTAATCCAAGCCGGTGCGCGGTCTTTGCCACTTCAATCCATTTATCGCCGGAAAGTTTTTTCTCGCAGGTAAGCCCCCGAATGCGGGGACTGAACACCTCGGCCCCGCCGCCCGGTATGGAGTCAAGCCCTGCGGCATGGAGTTCCCGGATTGTTTCTTCTATTGATTTTCCCGCGATCTCGGCCAGATGGGCGATCTCGACACAGGTGAAGGCCTGGATATGGACCTGGGGTCGGACCGATTTTATCCCGGAGAGCAGGGAAAGATAATAGTCATAGGGCAGGTCGGGATGGATACCTCCCACCATGTGAATCTCGCTGATGGGCTCATGGAACCGTTCCCGCACCTTACTGACAACATCGGCAACCGTCATCTCATAGGCCAGCGCCGAGGACTTATCCTTGCCAAAGGCGCAGAATTTACAGAGATTAATGCAGATATTGGAATAATTGATGTGCTGATTATAGACAAAAAAGGTCCGGTCGCCATTTATCCGTTCCCGGACCAGGTTGGCAATATATCCCAGGGCAAGGATATTTCGGGTATTATAAAGTCTTATCCCGTCTTCCTTGCTCAGCCGCTGGCCGACCTTGACCCTTTCTAGGATTTCGCCCAGCCCGGCCTTTTCTACGGCCTTTTCGAGGTCGTGATGATTATTGTTGTTCATGTGGTTATTCCTCCCTATCCACCTAAACACCTATAGACTATCCACCTGAGTAGTTATGTTCAACCGGCAAAACCTTTTTTTAAGACCTCCAAAAGCCGGTCGACATCCCTTTCGATTTCCTGCGTTCCCTTTTCGGCAAGACCAAGACCGCCGTCCATGTAGGATTGGGCATATCCCTGGAGAAAACGGTCAAAGACGGCATCCAGGATAAAGCCTGCCGTCTCGATGGAGAGGTCGTTATGTAACTGGCCCCGACTTTTTCCCTGCTCTAAAAGGGGACCGAAAAAGTCCCGGGTAAAAAGCCGGACCTTATGGATAAGCTCTTCCCGTCGGGGAACGTCATGTTCATAGAGCACCCGCAGATACAGATTGTAATAGAGCGGATATTGATCAATAAAACGCACGCCGGAAAGCAAGGCCTGTCTCAAGGTGATAAATATTTCGTTGCCTGCTGCGGATTCGGCGGCTTGGGTCAGGGTCTTTTTGACTAACTCGGTGAATTGGTCAAAGACAAAGAGGAAGATGGCCTCCTTGTTGTCAAAGTACTGATAGAACGAACCCTTGGCAATGCCGAGCCTACGGGCAATGGCGTTGAGGCTCGCCCGCTGATAGCCGTTTACGGCAAACTCCCGGACAATTTCCTGGATGATGCGCCCTTGCTTTTCCAGGGGAAGATTCCAGTAAGTATTTTTGGGCGAGGATGGTGAGTTTATCATCGTATGACCAGGTGGTCATACTAATAGGTGGGTTAGGTGTTTGCAACGTTTTTTTTTATTTACAACCTCAAGTTACGGTTGCTAGGCATGCTTGAGCAGGTGCCCGCCGGTTACTCACCGGCAAAGACCGGAACCTCGGGAAGCTTAGTCCACTTATTGAAATAAAAGGAGTAATTCCCGGTCCGCGTGGGTCTAATCTTGGAATACACCGGCAGTCCTTGGTCATTTAAGTCCATGATCACGATCCGACGATCGAGCACCGCGGTCCACTTGGTGACATATAGAAAGGTATAGGGCTGTTCCCGGGCGATGATCTCGTGCAGACGGTGACACAGTTCCCGCTGCCGGTTTGTATCATACTCCTGCCTGATCTTGACGATAAGTTCATCCGCCTCCTGATGGTGAAATCCCACGAAATTAAGCTGGTACGGATTACTCTGGCTTGAGTGCCAGATCTGATAGAGATCCGGCTCTATTCCCATGGACCACGCCAGAATCAGGGCATCAAAGTCTAGCTTATTCACCCGCTCCTGGATGAACACCGACCACTCGAGGACATCGGTCCGCACATCTACCCCAAGCTGTTTCCAGGCATCCTGGGCAATAGTGAGCATGGCCTTGCGCAGGTCATTGCCGCTGTTGGTAATGAGGGTAAACTGCAGGGGTTTGCCATTTTTTTCAAGCAGACCAGCGACGTTCTTGGTATAACCAGCCTCGGAAAGGAGTCGTAACGCCCCTTCAGGATCATAAGGGAGTTGGAATGCATTAGGGTTATAGAACTCGCTCTGTTTGACAAAGGGACCAGTGATCCGTTCGGCCTGACCATAAAGCACATATTTGATGATCTTGTCCACATCAATTGCCATGCCCAGGGCCTGGCGCACCCGGGGGTCCGTAAAGGGTTCGCGCCTCATATTATAGCCGATATAGGTATAACCGAATGATAGCCCGGAAAACTCCTGGAAGCGCGGATCGTTTTGCAACCGTTCCACCTGGTGAGGCTGCACGCTGTAGTTATCGATGGTGCCGGCATAGAATTCCATCTCCTGGGTCAACGGGTCGGGAATGATCCGGTAGACATAGCGCTGATAACGGGGAGGCCCTTCCCAGTAATCGCGAAAACGATCCAAGATGATATATTGATCCGCCTTCCACTCCCGAAAGACAAAGGGACCGCACCCGATGGGCTCGCGATTAAAGGCGCTCTGCCGCATGGTAAAGCTTGCCTGATCCTTGCCCAGCCGTCTGGCCTCGTCTTTGAGTTCCGTTTCATTTAACCGATGTTCCGGCAGGATACCCATGGCCCAGGTGCTTAAGGCCGGAGAATAAAGGCGTTTGTAGACGATGCGGATGAAAAGGGGATCAAGGACCTCCACCTTTTTCACCGGCTCATAATCGGCCAGGCGCGGGGAGAGGTTGGCGGGATTCATGATGGACTCATAGGTGAACCGGACGTCCTCTGCGGTAACGGGATGGCCATCGTGGAACCGTACACCGGGCCGCAAATGAAAGACAATAACCGGATTATGTTCCATTGCCGGTAAAAGCTCGACCGCATATTGGCCCTGTTTTTTCTCCCACTCCGTCGGCTCGATGAAGAGGTAATCTGCAGCGGGAAAGGTGGAAAAATACTCCTTACCCAGAAGTATGGAGAGACGCTCAAAAAGTTCCTGGTCCACTCGGGTGAGTTTGAGCTTGATCCGGGCCGGGGCCGCGACCCGTATAGTCACCAACCTTGCCTCATCACCTTCCCCCTTGCCCTTTTCCTTGCGTTGTACCGTAAACTCCTGGGCCGAGACCAGGGTAATCTCCTCGATATTTCGCAGGGTGTCGGCCAGGGCCTGGTTATCATCATAATGTCCGTCTTTTGCCCGGACAAGAAAATCCCTTAAGGTCTCTGGATCGGCATTGCCGATTTCCGGGACAATGGCCCTTTCATTGACATAGAAAAATGCCTCCTCAGAAATATCCCAAGATGCGGCAAGACGTCCCCGGAAATTGAGATTCTCATCCCGATCAATAAGACCTTCAAAGACCATCTGCTCGATGTCGCTGCTCGCCGAATCTGCCGAGAGGATCGGGTTTAGGATACTTGCATCCCCAATGGATCCGGTGATGAATTCTTCCAGCCGCTCAGGATTGCCCCGGGTCTGTTCTTCATAGGTCGGTACCCAGAAATAGGACTGAACAAGAAAAAGGATCAAAACGGTTGGGACGATAACCAGAACTTTACGGACGGTCATGGATTTTCCTTATTTCTTGGAGCCTCTTGCAACAGTCATAAAAGTCGTAGTTTCGTCATTTCGACCAACAAGAGAAATCTTAAGGAAATCAATGCGGTGAAAGATTCCTCACTTTGTTCGGAATGACAATAATGGACTTTTGCAAGAGGCTTTTGGTAAACCTTTTCCCTTGACAAAGAAATCTTGCCATTGTACTCAAAAATAAAGATACTCGATCGATTGTCCACCGGGCAACGCCATTATATATCACCTCATCGTCTCGACGAGGAATTTTTCAGCATTATGAAGAGAAAACTCGACCAATTTCTTCTCCAAAATCCAATCTTCCAGGAACTTGCCCTCCCGGATGCAAAACGAAGGGCACTGGTCAACGCCATCGAGGAGGAATATCTTGCCGATTTTCTTATCACCATCATTCGGGAATCAGAGGAGATTATCGGCATTGATCCGCTTCTGGAAAGAAAAATGATCCTGGAACTTGCGGCAGAAAAGATTGCCAAGAACGTGAATGCCGCTGCCTCCTCAATCCGGCTCTTTGATAAAAAATCGCTGAAAATGCTCAGTTTTGGGGCCTATGGCCTTTCCGATGAGGAACGTCTGGAATCCGTACCGCTGCATGATTCCATCGCCGGCCAAGTGGTACGGGAAAACAGGAGCATTGCGGTCCCTGACATCCTCACAAATCCTTTGTATAAAAACAAGAATATCGTAAAACGAAGGGGCTTTCGCTCCCTGCTGGCAGTGCCTTTCCGGATTCCAATGTTTGTGCCGACGAGCAGCGATATCCTTGGCGCCCTCCAGATTTATTACTATGAAAAAAACCGTCGTTTTGACCCCCTTGAAATCATCCATGCCGAGATGCTCGCCCGCAGGGTGAGTTTTGTTTTGGCCAAAAAGAAGATACTGGATCTTCAGGAACTCAACAATCGCAAGGAAAAGATCGTCAACAATATCTTTGTAAAGCTTAGCAACCGGGAAGGTATAAAGCTCAAAGACCTCTTTATCCAGCTCATTCCCGAGATCGGTGAATTTATCCAGGTGCTGAGCTGCTCCCTGTTCACAGTCTCCGAGGATCAACAACTCATCCACCTTGAGGCCGGATATCCGTTGGATCTTACCTACCATGAATTGGGTCACACCTTTACCGCGCATCATCACCCCTACTTTATGGCAGCCATCCATGGCCCAGCGTCCTATGAAGATACCCCGTTTGAACGGCTGGACCCCGCCTATATCCTCATCAAGGATCCCCAGCAGAGCACCATGACCAGTCCAGGCATGAGGGGGTTTGTCGAAAAGCAGTTGATCCATTCCATTCTTATTGTCCCCTTAAAGGTTGATGGCGTGGTACGCCATCTTCTCCTCTTCTATGCCACCGAACAAAAAGAGTATTTTACCGACGAAGAAATTGAACTATTGACCTTTTTTGGCAAGGAGATTATGAAGGCGACTCGGTTGGAATTCTTCGGTGACGTGCTTCATGATTTCAAAAATCCCGCCATTGCGGTGGCCGGATTTGCCGGCCGAGCCTTGAAGCTGCTTGAGACGGAACAAGTGGAAGCGATCCGGGACAAGTTAAGATCCTATCTCGAGATTATTGTCCGTGAGACCGAAAGGATCGAGGATATTGCCCTCACCATGAGCGGTGAGGAGCGGGATGTGGTCCTGGATATAATAGAGGTTTCGTTCAACCGCTACCGCATCAACGAAGAGGTGGTTCGTTCCTTGAGTGGTCTCTCCATCACCGTGCTGCCCCCAGTGGCTGAGGGGCATATGGATGTTAATTGCCCCCTGATGGGGTTGGAACGGGTAATCGACAACCTCTTAAACAATGCCACCAAGGCCATTCCCCAACATGGCGGGATCCTTGCCATGCGCCTATATCATGATGACAGCATGGCATGTGTGGAAATAACCAATACCGGAGAGATACCGCCGGAACAAATTGACCAGGTTCGAATGGCTCAGGTCAGAGGACGGGGACTAAACATCGTCCATAGGTTTATCCAGACCCATCACGGGAAAATTGAGGTCCGGGCTGAAGGAGGACAAACCAAAATAACTGTTAAACTCCCTCTTCATAAACAAGTTGGCGGAGAAAAAAATAAATGACCATTACAGAAAACATCGGCTTTATCGGCGGCGGCATGATGGCAGAGGCCATGATCAAGGGTATTCTTGGTGCCGATCTAGTCAATCCTGGGCAAATTTTTGTATCTGAGCCAGTACTCTCCCGGCGAGATTATCTGGAAAGAATTTTCCGCATCACCGCCGTTCCCAACGGTTCGTCTTTATTGGACCGTTGCCCCATAATTATCCTGGCGGTAAAACCTCAGGTCATGGCCGAGGTGCTCGACGAAATACGGCAGGGGATAACTAAAATCCACCTCGTCATCTCCATTGCTGCCGGTATAACCCTTACCTTTCTGGAAGAACGGCTGGCCAATTCCGGATGCCGTCTTGTCCGCGCCATGCCGAATACACCTGCATTGGTCCAGGCTGCCGCCTCAGCCTTAAGTGCTGGAAACCGGGCATCAGCCCGCGATCTTGAGATAACCAAGGAAATCTTTTTGAGTATCGGCGAATGCGTAGTGCTTGATGAATGCGATCTTGACGCGGTTACCGGGTTAAGCGGCAGCGGACCAGCGTATGTATTCTCTTTTATTGAGGCCTTGATCGACGCCGGAGTAAAGGTGGGGCTTGGCCGTGAGACAGCAGGGCTTTTGGTGCGGCAAACCGTGCTCGGCTCGATTAAACTCGCCATGGATACCGGAAAACATCCGGCCAGCCTGAGAGACATGGTAACCTCGCCTGGCGGAACAACCATTGCCGGGCTGTATGTGCTTGAGAGGGCGGGTTTTTCAGGCATAATAATGGAGGCAGTTGAGACAGCCTTCAACCGATCTAAGGAGTTAGGAAAACAATCAGCACGCAACATGTAGCCCGCTTACAATCACTCAATTTTCAGCACAATAAATTGCAAGCCGCCTACGAAATTTGTTGCACGAGCTGAGTAACTTTTTGGAATTACAACATTTTTTTCGGCATGGTTCCACGTTCCCGGTTCAAGGATTCAAGGTTAGGTTCCTGGAAGCCACCATCCTCTAAACCTGGAACCGTGAACGTGGAACCTATTGAACCATGCCTTTTTTTCAGCGGCATCAATTGACTTCTCGCGGAAGTTCCCTTATTCTAAGTAAAGTATTTAAAGAAAACAGTCCCTTAGGGCTATGAAGATAATATCACTATTGGTGTAGTAAGATTATAAAATTTATTTTTTGGGAGGAGGTTTTTATCATGTTAGAAGTGAGTCCAAGTGCGGTGCAAAATCTTAAGGCCTACCTTAATGCGCGCAATCTCACCTCTGCTCTGAGAGTCGCGCTGATGCAGGGAGGGTGACGAGGGCCATCCTTAGGATTGGCTCTGGATGAGCCGACAGAGAACGATAAGATATTTAATGAAGAGGGTTTAACCTTTGTAGTAGAAAACAACCTCCTTAATACCAGCGGTGGCATTAAGGTGGATTACACAGAAAATGGATACCGATCCGGTTTTTCAATTACCTCTTTGCAGCCGGTAACCGGCGGAGGATCTTCCTGTGCCAGTTCGTGCAGCAGCTCATCATCAAGTTCCTGCGGTTGTTAGCTGAAAATTGACCATATCAAATAAAACGGCCCCAAGACACTAGAGCATTGGGGCCGTTTTATTTTTCTTAAATCAACACAAGACTATCAAAACAAGAAAAGCTGATCTCCCGTCATAAAAAGAAAAAATCAGCTTTTCTTAAAAAATGTTGTAGGAATAAACCTATGAGGCTTCTGATACAATTTCTGGCTGATAGGTTACCAGTTCCAAGATAGACATCGGAGCACAATCGCCTTTTCGCGTCCCAGTGTGAATAATCCTGGTATAACCTCCAGCCCGATCTTGCATACCATCCTTTATCTCACGAAACAATTTACTTACAACCGTTTCGCTCCGGATGAATGCCAATGCCTGTCTTCTGGCATGCAAATCGCCTTGTTTGGCCAAAGTTATCATTTTGTCCGCTAATTTTCTCGCTTCCTTGGCCTTGGGGACAGTGGTAACAATCCGTTCTTGTTCAAAAAGGGAAGTCACCATGTTCCTGATCATCGCCTCCCGATGTGAAGTTGTACGGCCAAGCCTTCGTCCTGCCTTTCTATGCCTCATGATTGTTCCTCATCACTCTCTTGTAGCTCAACACTTTTGACCTTTTGCTCCTGGGGTACCCAACCATCAATCTTCATTCCGAGGCCCAATCCCATCTGGGACAAAAGTTCCTTGATTTCATTTAACGACTTACGGCCAAAGTTTTTTGTCTTCAGCATCTCTGCCTCAGTCTTTTGTACCAACTCACCGATAAAGTGGATGTTTGCATTCTTTAGACAATTAGCTGATCTAACAGAAAGCTCAAGATCGTCAACACTTCGATATAGATTCTCATCCAGAGGTCGGTAAATTTCTTCATCGGTATGCATCACAGCGGGTGAAACATCAGTCTCGTCAAAGTTGATAAAAATCATCAACTGTTCTCTTAATATTTTTGCTGAATATGCCAAGGCATCATCAGGTTTTACACTCCCATCCGTCCAGATTTCCAGGGTAAGTTTGTCATAATCAGTCTGTTGTCCAACCCGGGCCTGTGAAATTATGTATTTAACCTTTTTGATGGGCGAAAATATTGAATCCACCGGGATGACGTCAATTGGCTGATTCTCAACTATATTTCTTTCGGCAGGGACAAATCCCTTTCCCCATTTTACCTTCATCTCAACCCGAAAGGCACCGTCACCGGCAATGGTGCAAATATGTTTATCTGGGTTCATGATCTCGACCGTTCCATCAGATATGATATCGGCCGCTGTAACCGGTCCACGCGTGGTCTTGTCAATCCTAATTGTTCGGGATTCTGATCCGTTTATCTTCAGACGCACCTCTTTCATATTCAAAATAATCTCGGTGACATCTTCCAATATCCCGGAAATAGTGGAAAACTCATGATGTACCCCCTCTATTTTGACCGAACAAATAGCACAACCTTGAACAGAAGACAACATTATCCGGCGAAGGGAATTACCAATAGTAGTTGCAAAACCACGTTCCAGAGGCTGACAAATAAATTTGCCGTATTGATCTGAATGGGTATCAGCATCTACCTCCAGCCGTTCCGGATAAATGAGCTCTGTCCAGTTATTATAAAAAGGAACGTTATCCTCTCTCATAGCAGATCGATGTCCAAGATTTATTTTGAATAAAGTTCAACAATTAATTGTTCCTGAATAGGCATCGTCAATTCCTCGCGAATAGGCATAGCCTTTACCGCTCCAGCGAAGTTTGCCGAATCCAATTCCAGCCAAGACGGTACACCGCGACGGGCAACTGCTTGCAGACTTTCCTGCACAAACGGAACAGCTCTACTCTTTTCCTTCAAGGAAATGGTATCCCCCACCGACACAAGGTATGAAGGGATGTTTACCTTTTTTCCATTTACCATCACATGTTTATGAAGAACAAACTGCCTTCCCTGGGTGCGGGTACTGGAAAATCCAAGTCGATATATGATATTGTCCAACCGTCTTTCCAGCAGGGCTAATAAGTTTTCACCGGTAATGCCTTTTTTTCGTTCCGCCATCTCGAAATAGCGACGGAATTGTCCTTCCAGTACACCATATATACGCCTTACCTTCTGTTTTTCACGCAACTGTATAGCATAGTCGGAAATCTTTCGCATACGTGCCTGACCATGCTGGCCCGGAGGATATGCACGTCGTTCAAAGGAGCATTTGTCTGAAAAACACCTATCACCTTTGAGAAATAACTTTAAATTTTCACGCCTACATTGTCGGCATGCAGAACCAAGATATCTGGCCAAGCTCAACCTCCTCTTCTATCATAACTTGCCAAAGCAATTATACATATCCAGCTTTTATTTGCGGCATACTACAACATCAATTTTAATGGTAACTTATTAATACCGACAATCGCTTGTAGGTACTAAACTCTCCTGCGTTTAGGAGGCCGACAACCGTTATGAGGTAATGGGGTAATATCTTTGATCCTGCTCACTTGTAGTCCCACGGCTTGCAAAGCTCTTAAGGCTGATTCTCGGCCGGGTCCAGGACCCTTAACATACACCTCAATATTTCTCATTCCATTTTCCATTGCCTTTTTAGCCGCTGTTTCCGCTGTACTCTGGGCTGCGAAGGGTGTACTTTTTCTCGAACCTTTGAATCCAAGGCAACCTGCGCTGCACCATGAAACAACATTTCCTTGTTTGTCGGCGATAGTTACAATGGTGTTGTTAAAAGTGGAATTAATATTGGCAACACCTTCAGGAATATTCTTCTTTTCTTTCTTTTTTCCTCGTCCTGCTCCACTCTTGGGACGCGCCATACAACCCTCCAAATATTATTATTGAATTCCTTTTAAAAAAGGATCAAACACAAAAGAGTAAAAATATTTACTTAAATTATTTTTTATTTCTTACCCCGAACCGGTGCTCCTCGTCTAGGACCTTTTCGGGTTCGTGCATTCGTATGGGTTCTCTGTCCCCGTACCGGTAATCCTTTCCGGTGACGTAATCCTCGGTAACAACCGAGATCCATCAGCCGTTTTATGTCAATGGAAATTTCTCGACGGCGGTCTCCCTCTACAACAAAATCTTCATCAATTATCTTACGAATTTCTGCAATCTGGTTATCTGTAAGATTATCACTATTGAAATTGTAAGAAATATTTGCCTGTTGTAAAATGTTACGTGATGTTGTCCGCCCTATTCCATATATATAAGTTAGGGCTATATCCATATGTTTATTTTTGGGCAAATCAACCCCGGCTATTCGTGCCAATGTACTCCTCCAACCAACAATAAATGTTATCCCTGACGCTGCTTGTGTTTTTTAATCTTGCAAGTAACCCGCACGACACCTTTACGTTTAAATACCTTACAATCACTACAAATCTTTTTAACCGATGCCCTAACTTTCATGCCTTAAATCCTTTATTATATTTAACCCTTTGCCCTATACACAACCCTACCCCGCGTAAGATCATATGGAGAAAGTTCCACAGTTACCCGATCTCCGGGAAGAATCTTGATAAAATGCATCCTCATTTTCCCCGATATATGGGCAAGCACCTTATGACCGCTGTCAAGTTGAACCCTAAACATGGCATTGGGTAATGGCTCAATTATTGTTCCCTCTACCTGTATTGCCTCTTCTTTGGCCATGAAACCTTCTTTTTCCTCGTTAAAAAAATATTGCTTGTTGTTTCCTGAATTCCCATCTCAGTCATTATTAGTGGTCCATTATCAGTGACAGCAACTGAATGTTCAAAATGCGCGGACGGTTTACCATCCGCTGTCACTACAGTCCATCCATCATTGGTGACAACGACATCGTGTTTGCCCATGTTCACCATGGGTTCAATGGCCAGAACCATCCCTGGTTGCAACCTTACTCCTCGAACACCCGAGATATAATTTGGTATCTCAGGGGCTTCATGGAGTGCTGTACCTATCCCATGACCAACAAATTGTCGTACAACTGTAAAGCCATGTTTTTCTACATGATTCTGTACTGCCCGGGATATATCATCAACTCGGTTTCCGACAACTGCCATTTCTATCCCGCTATAAAGAGCTTCCTGTGTTATCCGCATCAGTTTTGCCTTACCAGGATCTATCTTACCAACACCGATTGTTATTGCTGCATCACCATAATAACCCTGATATGCAACCCCAAAATCAATGCTGACTATATCTCCATCTTTAATTACCACCTTTTTAGATGGTATGCCGTGCACCACCTCTTCGTTTAAAGACACACACAAACTTGCCGGATAACCACGATATCCCTTAAAAGCAGGTATTGAACCTCTAGACCGCGCAATCTCTTCAGCCCATCTATCCAATTGCCATGTATTGGCGCCAGGAGTTACATTATTCTTAATAAAGGTCAGTACCTCTACAACTATTCTGTTGGCCTGCCACATGAACTGAAGCTCTTCATGGGACTTTAAGGTTATAGACTTCCCCATCGATCAGTCTCATGTTCAGCCTAACGCCTTCCCTTTATCTTACCAGCCTTTAAAAAACCTTCATAATTTCTCATAATAAGATGAGATTCCATCTGCGATATCGTATCAATTGCCACACCCACAACTATCAATAATGCTGTACCGCCAAAATAAAAGGGGACATTAAAGCGACTTATCAAAAGAGTTGGTAAGACGCAAACAACGCTTATATAAAAAGCACCGATAGTGGTTATTCTGGCAAGGATACGATCAATGAATTCAGCGGTACGTTTACCAGGCCGTACCCCGGGAATAAAACCACCATTCTTTTTAAGATTCTCTGCCACATCTGCCGACTTAAAGACCACCGCTGTATAAAAAAAACAAAAAAATACTATGAATCCGACATAAAGAACATTGTAATATAATTTCCCCGGCGCCAATGATGCAGATATCTGCCTTACCCAATCAACGTCAATAAATCCACCAATCGTCGCCGGGAACATGATAATCGAAGATGCAAAAATCGGCGGAATAACACCAGCCATATTTATCTTTAAAGGCAA
>CAZDYX010000006.1:16798-26164 GCA_964509775.1 uncultured Desulfobulbia bacterium
CCATATACGCGTCTGCCGATCACCCGCTTTGCATATTGGATTGGTATCCGACGTTGGGATGTTTCCATAAAAATGACAACCCCAATTACGGCGAGTATAAAGATGAACAAAATTGGTATCATAATTATGACCAACTCGCCTGTTTTCACCAGTTGGAAGGTGTTTCCTATGGCAGCAGGCATCCGAGCAACGATTCCGGCAAAAATTATCAGGGAAATCCCGTTTCCGATCCCCCTTTCCGTAATCTGCTCACCTAACCACATAATAAAGGCAGTGCCTGAGGTAAGGGTAATCACCGTCATAATGCGATATGCCCATCCGGGATTGACAACTATCAACTCACCGGTGGGACCGGCCATGCTCTCCAACCCCATACTGATAAAAAGACCCTGAACAATACTGAGTAACACTGTTCCATAGCGGGTATATTGGGTTATCTTTCTACGACCGGATTCTCCTTCTTTTGACAGGGTCTCCAGTTGGGGAACAACCACGGTCAAAAGCTGTAGGATAATGGAAGCACTGATATACGGCATTATCCCCAGGGCAAATATTGAAAAGTTCTCCAAGGCACCGCCAGAAAACATGTCAAACATGCCAAAAAGCGTTCCTGCGGCCTTGGCAAAAAAGGCTGCAAGGGCCTCGCCATTAACACCTGGAGTTGGTATCTGTACTCCAACCCGGTAAACAGCAAGCATTATCAAGGTAAAGCCAATCCTGCGTCTTAATTCAGGGATATTGGCCGCATTCTGAATGCCACCAAGCATTATATGCCCTCGATCCTGCCGCCAGCAGCCTCAATCTTTTGTCTGGCTACTGCACTAACCTTGTCAACGGCAATGATCAATGCCTTAGTTGTGTCACCATTGGCCAAAATTTTTATCCGGGAGGCATTTTTAGGAGCCAGTCCTTTTTCAATTAAATTAACCAGGTTCACCGTGGTTCCGCTTTCAAACCGGTCAAGGTCCTTAAGCGCTACGATGCTATAGTCAATCTTAAAGAAATTATGAAAACCTCGCTTAGGCAATCTCCTCTGTAACGGCATCTGGCCACCTTCAAAGCCGGGGCTTACACTTCCGCCAGATCGCGCCTTGGCACCTTTTGCACCCTTGGTAGCAGTACCACCGTGTCCTGACCCCTGTCCACGCCCAATCCTTTTTCTTGGTTTGCGTGAACCGGGGGTTGGTGACAAATTACTGAGTGTCAACATAAGTATTACTCCTCTATCCTCACCAGGTGCCCTACCTTTTTTAACATCCCTCTGATTTCCGGTGTATCCTTTCGGACAATGCTTTTATTGAGCCAAGTAAGTCCTAAGCCCAGCAGGGTTGCCCGCTGTTGTTCGGTACGTCCCACCATGCTTTTGGTCAATGTCATTCTTATTTTTTTGTCCATTCTGCGGTCCTTTATAGAAAAAATCACGCACGTATTTCATTAACATTTTTCTGACGCAATCTAGCTATTTCCTCTGCACTTCTCATACTGCGCAACCCCACTAAAGTTGCCTTAACTACGTTGTGCGGATTATTAGAGCCAAGGCATTTGGTAAGAATATTTTGCACACCCGCAGCTTCAAGGACTGCGCGCACCGCTCCACCTGCTATTACTCCAGTTCCAGGTGATGCCGGTTTCAACAATACCTTACCCGATCCAAACCGACCAATAATCTCATGGGGTATAGTGGATTCGGTTATCGCAACCCTGGCCATATCCTTCCTCGCCTTTTCCAGCCCCTTACGAATGGCCTCGGGAACCTGGTTGGCCTTACCTAATCCATAACCAACCTTACCTTTACCATCCCCAACCACAACTATGGCACTAAAGCTAAAACGCCGTCCGCCCTTTACAACCTTTGCCACCCTATTTATATAAACTATCTTTTCAACAAATTGGTCTTCATTGGCGCCGCTTTTATATTCGCTCAAGGTATCCCCCCCATTTGACCTCAATCTATTGTTGCTTAGTAAATACGTACTTAATTAAAAAAGGAGCCCCCCTTCCCTGGCCCCTTCCGATAAAGATTTGACCCGACCATGATAGAGGTATCCACCACGATCAAAAATCACCCGGTCAATTCCTTTTTCTTTTGCCTGATGAGCCAATAGAAGACCAACGTATTGCGCTTGCGCCTTCTTGCCCATAACCTGAGAGGCAATCATCTGTTTATTCAATGTGGACATGCTTAACAAGGTGTTGCCAGTCACATCATTAATTAACTGGGCATAAATATGTTTAGCGCTTTTAAATACTCGGAGTCGGGGTCTCTCTTCGGTACCAAATATCTTCGTCCGTACCCTTTTTATTCTCTTTGCCCGGGCCTCATTCTTAGAATTCTGTTTACCCATTCTCACATTCCTATATTATTTCTTTGCTCCGGTTTTACCGGCCTTCCGGGCGATATATTCATTTTGATAACGAATACCCTTGCCCTTATATGGCTCTGGAGCTCGGATCGCCCTTATCTGGGCCGCTGTCTGTCCGAGGACTTCCTTGTCGATAGACTCAAGGTTGATAGTCGTAGCCTTTTCCACTGCAGCCTTTACCCCTGACGGCAATACATATTTTACCGGGTTGGAATACCCAAGATTAAGGGTAAGCACTCCCTTTGATTCCTCGGCCTTATATCCAACGCCTTCAATAAGTATTGTCTTGCGAAATCCTTCATGTACACCAACCACCATATTTCTGACCAATGATCGTGCCATTCCCCATAACGCATTGGCTTTACGGCCCTCGCCTATGACGGTAGTATAAAGATTATCATTTTCTTGTTGGAGGCAAATCCCTGCTGGCAATTCCCTTTCTAAACGACCTTTTGGTCCAATCACCTCCACATGGGATCCCTCTATATTAACGGTCATCCCTTTTGGTAACGGGATCAGTTTTTTGCCAATCCGTGACATCAGCTACCCCCCATGGCGTTGTATTAATTCTCCAATCTCTGATTCTTCACTCATTATTCAAAATGCGGCACGGTAAAATATCCTTTACCATACCTCGCAAAGTAACTCTCCGCCAACTCTCAGGGTTCTGGCCTGTTTGTCAGCAAGCAGTCCTCTTGAGGTGGAAAGTATAGCTACACCCATACCACTCAACACCTTGGGAATCTCATCCGCCTTGACATAATATCTACGTCCAGGCCTGCTGACGCGGCGAAGTCCGGCTATAGAAGACTTACCATCTTTTCCGCTGTAAAAAAATAACCGCAGTATTCCCTGGGTATTTTCCTTTATCACTTTGATATCCTTGACATATCCCTCTTCAGCAAGAATTTTTGCCACCTCAAGCTTAAGATATGATAAAGGTATATCAACTGACTCCAATTTTGCCATTCCAGCATTTCTTATCCTGGTCAGCATATCTGCCAGGGGATCACTCATAGACATATCCGGATCTCAACTCCTTAATCGCCTGTTATTACCAACTTGATTTAATCACCCCAGCGATCTCGCCACGAGATGCCAGTGACCTGAAACATATACGACAAACTCCAAATTTACGCATAAATGCCCTTGGTCGGCCACAGAGTGGACAGCGATTATATGACCTCACTTCAAATTTTGGGTTCCGTGATGCCTTTGCCATCAAAGATTTCTTAGCCAAGCTCTCCTCCCTTCTCCCGTATCTCTCTAGTTTCTGAAGGGCATTCCCAATATTTTCAACAGAAACTTACCCTCTTCGTCTCGTCGCGCAGTTGTCACAATAGAAATATTGAGTCCCTTGTTTTTATCGATCTTATCGTAATCAATCTCTAGAAATATGATATGCTCTTTAACCCCCATGGAGAAATTACCCCTGCCATCAAACCCCTTGGGCGAAACACCACGAAAATCTCTTACCCTTGGGAGTGCAATATGAACCAATTTACTAAAAAAATCATACATCTTCTGACGCCGTAAAGTAACGCAACATCCTATTGGTACACCTTGCCGTAACTTAAAACCGGCAATAGATTTTTTTGCTCTGGTTACCACCGCCTTCTGTCCGGCAATCAAAGTAAGTTCCTGGACCGCGGCGTCAATTATCTTGGGATTCTGTATTGCTGAACCCAATCCCATATTGAGGACTATCTTCTCAAGTTCTGGTGCCTGCATGGGATTTTTAAAACCGAACTCTTTCATAATAAGTTGAATGCACTCATTCTGATAATATTCAAATAAACCTGACATATATTTTACTCCCCGTTGGTAAGTATCCGCATACTTCACATTGCCGTTTAGAAGGCATATAAGCCTTATGTTGCTAATGATGACGGCAAAAGGGCACGGAGCCGCGTTATTTAACCTTGGTATCGATAGGTTCACCGCATTTTCTGCACACCCTAACCTTCGTTGTATCATCCAACCTTTTCCATCCTACCCGGACAGGTTTCGCACAACTCGGGCATATCAACATTATATTCGATACATGAATAGGTGCCTCTTTCTCGATAATTGCTCCCTGCTGGTCTTGTCTCATTGGCCGTTGATGCCGTTTAACAATGTTGACCTTTTCAACAACTGCCTTGTTCCGGTTGTCCGCCAGCTTCAGGATCTTCCCCACACTCCCTTTATCCTTACCAACGATAACCTCTACTTTATCGTTGGCCTTCAAATAGGTGCTCCCTTGTCCCATGATTCTCATTACTCCTTAATTATAACACCTCAGGGGCCAGGGAGATAATCTTCATAAATCCCTTTGCTCTCAACTCTCTTGCCACTGGTCCAAAAATACGGGTGCCGACTGGCTCACCCGTTACGTTCACCAAGACCGCAGAATTTTCATCAAAACGAACCGAGGTATCATCATCACGTCGAATTTCCTTGATGGTACGTACAATGACCGCACGCATCACATCACCTTTTTTGACCTTGGCGTTTGGGATAGCCTCCTTGACGGCTACAACAATGATATCCCCTACTCCAGCATACCGGCGTCTTGTCCCACCCAGTACCCGTATACACATGACCTTTTTGGCCCCGGAATTATCTGCAACTGTCAGATGTGTTTCTGTTTGTATCATACTTCCCCCAGTTGGCCACAATTGTATGTTTTTATCGGGTTTAAAAACGTTACTACTTTTCTCATACCTTCTTATACAACCCGTTCAACGACTTCCCTGATCCGCCATCGTTTTCGCTTGCTCAATGGACGACATTCTTCAATAAGAACACGATCCCCAATATTACTGGTATTCTCCTCATCGTGGGCCAGATATTTTACCCGGCTTCTGACGAACTTGCCGTACAGTTTATGGCGTACGAGTCTTTCTATCTGAACCACAACGCTTTTTTGCATACGGTTGCTTACTACAACTCCAACTCGTGTCTTGCGCGTTTTTCTGGAATCATTCATGTGCTTGGCTTCCACTTCTTTCCGTTTTTATTGTTTTAATTCTGGTAATATCTTTCCGTAACTGCCGCAACCTTGAGGTGTTCTCAAGTCGTCGTATCGAGTTCTGAAAACGTAACTTAAAGAGTTCCTCGGCCAGATCTTTTTCCTTCTTCGCCATAACATCGTCACTCATTCCCCTGATCTCTTTCAGTTTCATAGGGTTGAACTCCTTGAAATGACTTTTGTCGCAATCGAGAGCTTTTGAGCGGCCACACTTAAGGCCTGTATGGCTATCTTTTCATCGACACCTGACATTTCGTATAAAATCCGTCCGGGTTTTATCGTCACCACCCATCCTTCAGGATTACCTTTTCCCTTACCCATCCGTGTTTCAGCAGGTTTTTTGGTAATGGGTTTATCCGGAAAAACACGTATCCAGACATTAGCACCACGTTTGACACATCTGTTAATTGCAATTCTGGCCGCTTCGATTTGTTGTGCCGTCATCCTCCCACACTCAACCGCCTTGAGGGCAAAATCACCAAAAGCAAAGGTCGATCCTCGATAAGCCGCCCCTTTTGTCCGACCTTTCATCTGTTTACGGTATTTTACCTTTTTTGGGCTTAGCATCTTATTATTACCTCACGCACGTTATTACCTTACCGGCTTGAAAAGTCGTAACTACTCAGGAGTCAGAATTCAGGAGTCAGAATTCAGAATGCTACATGAATACGCCTCCAGTAGTCTGCTGACCTCTTCCAGCAACTAGTTCAATCCGAAAACATCACCGTATTCAAGAACTTTACCAGCAAGTCTTGAAATGTTATCGCCGGCTTCCTCATTCTGACTCCTGACTCCTGACTCCTGAATTCTGAATTCCTCCCGAAACCTGAGTAGTTACCAAGATCCTACTATTATATGTCGGTTTTTTACCGTGGATAAAGAAAAATCTTGCAAAGTATAAAAACCCGATTACCTTTATTCAAAGGCAATAATTGCTATTAAATAATTCAGTTTAACCAACCGAGGAGACAATGAATCCCTTTACCATCGGCATTGCCTATCCTGAAAAGTTCTGTAACCGGCGGCTGGAGATCGAGACCCTGAAGAAGAACATGCTCGCCGGCATCCATACGGTGGTCTATGCGCCGCGCCGCTATGGCAAGTCCAGCCTCGCCAGGGTCGTTATTGGCGAACTTGAAGGGGCCATGACCGGGATTTTCATCGACCTCTTTTCCGTGACATCATCCGTTGATGCGGTGCGGAAGATCTATCGGGGGATCATCGCAGCCCTTGGGGCCAAGGCCGCGGACCGGAGCAGCTTTGCCCAAAAGGTGTCGGCATTTTTCAAAAAAATCCGCCTCTCCCTGGAATTCGATCCCGCTACCACAGCGCCGGAATTCAACCTCTCCCTGGGAGACCAGCCGGCGGAAATCCATTTGGAACAGGTCATCGCCAACCTGGACGAGTACTGCGGTTCGCAGGGGATAAAGGTCTGCCTGGTGCTCGACGAATTCCAGGAGATCTGCAATCTGAAGGATGCAAAAATGGTCGAGGGGTTGCTGCGGGAGGGGATGCAGAGCGCCAGGCGCGTTTCCTTCCTGATGATGGGGAGCCGCCGGACCCTGCTACGGGACATGTTCGAGGACGAGAAGCGCCCCTTCTACAAGAGCGCCTATGTGCTGAGGCTTTCCCCCATTCCCCGCAGGGAATTCACCACCTTTCTGGTGGAACGCTTTGCCAGGGCAAATGTGTCGATCGGCCCGGAAGAGGCCGACGCCATCGTCGATTTTACTGACGGCTACCCTTTCTATACCCAGAAGCTGGCGATGCTCTACTATGAGCTGAAGCAGGCCGGAGAGCCGCTGTCAGCCGCCCTTCTACAGCTCCTGGAGATGGAGTCCGCCGACTTCGAGAACATCTTCGTCGCCCTGACCACCCACCAGAAGCAGCTCTTGAAGGCCGTTGCCGCTGCCGGACCGAAGAACATCTTCACGGCGTCGTTTCTCGCCGGTCATGGACTCGGCTCGCAAGGGGGGATACAGAGCAGCCTGAAGAAGCTCCGGGCGCTTGACCTGATCGAGAACACCGATGAGGGGTGGCGGGTGACCGACCCGATATTTGCGGGTTGGCTGCGGGGCCAACAATCATGACGACAATAATCAGCATTAGAGGGGATACGTGTGCCTGAGCTTCCCGAGGTCGAGGTTATCAGGAAGGGGCTCGTGTCTGATCTGAGGGGACGGCGGGTGATCAGCATTACTTGCAGTGGTCGGAAGTTGCGAGGAACTCCTCCCTGCCAGGTAATTGAACGACTGATAGCAGGTCATTTCGTTGAAGATCTTACCCGGCGGGCCAAGTATCTGCTGATTCATATGGATAACGGCGCCGCCCTGGTTTTTCATCTGGGGATGAGTGGCAGGTTAAGGCTCTGCATTTACAACCTGGTGCGGACCAGCCACGATCATTTCTGTTTTTTCCTGGATAACGGCAGGGAGTTGCGATTTACTGACCCGCGGCGCTTTGGTTCGGTGCGGGTGTTTGCGAAAGAAGATACCGGGCTGCAAAATTTTTTTGCCCGTCTCGGCCCTGAACCGCTGGGATCAGGCCTTTCTGCCGCTGCTCTTCGGCAGCGGGCCCAAAGGAGACGCCGGCCGGTCAAGAATTTTCTTATGGACAGCACGGTGGTGGCGGGCATAGGAAATATCTACGCCAATGAAATCCTCTTTGCGGCTGGAATTCAACCGTTCTGCCCGGCCGAAGATCTGGACGAAAACCATTGGTTGCGGGTGGTCCAGGCCACAAGAAAGGTTCTAAGGCGGGCCATAGAGTGCGGCGGGACCACGATTGCCGATTTTGTAAACAGTAATGGCGAGCCAGGCTGTTTCCAGAAGGAGCTCAAGGTATATGGCCGGGCCGGAAAGGTCTGCCTGCAATGCGGGAGGGACATTATTCGTATCAGACTTGCCGGCAGATCTACCTATTACTGTCCTTGCTGCCAACAATTCCCGACATCAGGGCTATAGTCGATTTTTTTATTAAAAGGGTTTGATTTTGCCAAATTTCTGATATATTCAAAAGCATACTCGATCCTTTTGTATATTGAACACCGGCAGAATTTCATCCGGAACAAAACAGGAGGAAATGAAAAATGCTTACCCCAGCCATTTCTCTCAAAAAAGTACGACTTCCTCACTGGCCCATCAATGCCCGGCGTGATTCCGGTCCCAAAAAGATACTGCTCGATATCCTGAAAAAAATTCCCGGGGCGCGGGTAAGGGTGGTGTTCTGGGACGGCAGCGAGACGATTTTCGGCGAGCACCCGGAACTGGTGATCGGTTTTAAAACGAAAGGGGCCTTGAAGGCCGTGTTGACCGACCTTTCCCTTGGGTTCGGCGAAGGATACCTCTCTGGCGACATCATTGTAGAGGGCGATCTCAATGAGGTAATCCGTTTGGCATATCTCATTGAATCCCTGGTCGGTCTATTACTGGACCGAAAAAAAAGTTTTCTGTTGGCATTTCGGCAGAGAAACACCCGGGTTCAGGATCAGCAGCACATCGCCCATCATTATGACCTGGGCGATGATTTTTACCGACTCTGGCTCGACGAGAAAATGATGTATTCCTGCGCCTATTTTCTTACGGAAGAAGACACCCTGGAGAAGGCGCAGCAGCAGAAAATCGATTATTGTTGCCGCAAATTGGCGTTACGGCCGAACGAAACCCTGCTTGATATCGGGTGTGGTTGGGGAGGTTTATTGCTTACCGCCGCACGTGACTATGGGACTTACGGTCTTGGGATCACCCTTTCCCACAATCAGGCGAAAACGGCCCATGAATATATCAAACGGGCCGGTGTGGCTGATAAAATTGAGATCCATTATCGCGACTATCGGGAACTGCCCTTCCCTGGTCGAATTTTTGATAAAATTGTTTCGGTGGGGATGTTTGAGCATGTGGGCAAAAAGAACATCAAGGAATTCTTTACAGTTGTAGGCAAGAGCCTCAAACCAAGCGGGCTATTTCTCCTGCACACGATCGGTAAGGTGAA
>CAZDYX010000006.1:26174-28079 GCA_964509775.1 uncultured Desulfobulbia bacterium
GATCCATGGCTCAAAAAATATATCTTCCCTGGCGCCTACATCCCCAGTCTGCCGGAAATATTGAACGCCTCCATGGACTGTGGCCTAAAATTCATCGATCTTGAAGATTTGCGGATTCACTACAACCTCACCCTTAACCACTGGCGGGCCCGATTCGAAAGGAACAAAGACAGGATCAAGGAGATGTTCGGTGAACGGTTTGTCCGGATGTGGAGGTTCTATCTGTGCGGATGTGCCTCCTCTTTCCGGGATGGAGACATGCACCTCTTCCAGGTTCTCTTTTCAGCCGGCACGGTGAACAACTTGCCCTTGACCCGTAAGTGGATGTCCCTTGACACTATCCCGAAAAATTCGTAACTACTTAGGTTGTTTAGGTTGTTTAGGTTGTTTAGGTTGTTTAGACTGTAGTCTGTTAGGACTGCGCAAAGAACAGATCAAGGACCACAACACCTTTTCGGTCTCTAAATGTTTTGGCCAGTTCAAATGCTCCGAGCTTTGTGTGATCTCGCATGGTTATTCCCCCCTATCCACCTAAACACCTAAACACCTACAGACTATCCACCTGAGTAGTTACAAAAATTAAACTGGTTGCCCTTCAAAACTTCTTCCTGGAATCAAGCAACAGGGTTACGGGACCATCATTAATCAAGGAAACCTTCATCATGGCCTGGAATTCTCCGGTTTTTACCTCAATGCCGCGGGCACGGAGCTCTTTGTTAAAAAGGTCGCAAAGGTCACGGGCTCGCTCCGGGGGCGACGCCCCTGAATAAGAAGGCCGTCTGCCCTTCCGGCAATCCCCCACGATGGTAAACTGGGAGACGATGAGAATTTCACCACCGATCTCGGACACCGAGAGATTCATCTTCCCTGCCGCATCCGGAAAAATCCGCAAGTTAATGATTTTGTCGGCAAGAAAGGCCCCCTCCTTTTCCGTGTCCCCGATTTCCACGCCCAATAATACCAAGAGTCCGGTTCCAATGCGGGAAATCTCCTGTCCATCCACAACGACTGCGGCCTCACTCACCCGTTGCACCACCGCCCTCATTTCTTCTCCTGTTCAATAGATGAAGCAATCTTCTTTGTGCCTTTAACCCTCAAAATGAAACTGTAATATTGAAAGCATGGCTAGTGCCGCGGTTTCGGACCGCTTTACCAGTTTCCCCAGCGATATCGGCAGAAAACCCGCGGCCCTTGCCTTATCCACCTCTTCCAGAGAAAATCCGCCCTCGGGTCCGACCAAAAACAGAACGGAACCTGGGGGAGAATACCGCGTCAAAACCTTCTTTAACAGAGGGCAGTCCCCCTCCCAAAGGATAAATCTGGGCTCAAATGCTTGCCCTATTTCCAACACCGCGTCATAATCAGTCGTCGGATAACACTGCGGAAGAAAGGGTTGACCGCATTGTTTGCATGCCTCAACGGTTATCTGCCGCCAACGGTCCTGCTGATGAACCGATTTTTCTTTTTTGACGCAACGGGCTGAAAAAAACGGCAAGATCCCTGCCACCCCAAGCTCTGTCGCCTTCTGATACAGAAAGTCCATCTTTTTCCATTTCAGGAGCCCCTGGCCGAGATAAACGACTGTCTTGGGGGGTTGCTCACAATGGGAAGAGACAATCTCCACCTCAACCCCTTCCTTCTTGATATGAACAATTTTTGCCTTATATACCGTCCCCTTGCCGTCTAAAAGGCCTATCTCCTCCCCGGTTTTTAACCTAAGAACCGAGATGAGATGATGGGTCTCGGCAGGGCCTAATACCGCTATCCGGTTTGATACCCTTGTCTGGTCCATCCAAAAATTATGCATGGTAATATGAATGGTGGGGATCTAAGTAATTGTCAATGATAATTTGTAACAGCTCAGGAGTCAGAATTCAGGAGTCAGAATTCAGAATGCTACGTGAA
>CAZDYX010000007.1:0-27991 GCA_964509775.1 uncultured Desulfobulbia bacterium
CCTGCTCAAGAAGCCCAGGAAATACCGCGATGGCGGAATAGCGATCCCCTTGATATCTATGTCGCTTGTCTCGGTTGCGAGCCCGTAAGCGCGGCTTCCGTGAAGCGTCAATAGGATCGTGCTTTCCGGTAGCCAGTCGAGATTGCCTCGATAGTCCCGCTTCCAATCAAAGATTTCTGTCGCGTTCATAAAGTAACATCTGCCATCGTCTTTCTATCAACCCCCGATGTTTGTCCATCTTCTCTGCCCACGTACACGGCTCGCAAATCTGGCGCTCTTCGGAATGTTCGGCTAATTCGATGCCGCAGTTTATGCAGAGCCAAATCATCATTTCTCCTGTGCCAGCCTCATCTCGGGTCTAGGATTTTTTAGCTTACGGAGGAAGGCCTGGGTCATCCGTATGCCCCCGATGTGCCTTTTTTATCAGGCCAGAACTTGTTGCCACACGCTCGGCATTCTAAACAGTCATAAGTTTGCAGGTCTACCGGCGATTTATATTTTGACCAAGATAAGTCACTACCACAAAAAACGCACAATTTAGGATTATCCATAACTATAAATCTCACATATAAATCCACGACGAAGAAAATAAATCAGCCTGATAGCGCCGCTCTCCAAAACCTCGATGCCCGCGCACAGGAACTCCTCGAATCGGATACTGTCCGGCAACTGGGAATGGACCGTCGAGATTCCATCCTGGATGTCTATCCAATCGATGGGGAAGGTCTCCTCAATGCCTGCGAATTGAATCCGCGTTTCCATCAAGCTCGCCAGGGCCGCGTCGCTCGTCACCAGCTTCATGCCCTCGGCGTCGAACCCGTCGAGGCGGTAACTATGAAGCGTCATTCTAAATCTTTCGGTGCCCGCTCTTTTGCAAAATCAAACGGAACTGTATCGCTGTGATAATTGATTCCTTCTAAACTATAATCGAAATACGGCGAATATCCTTGCCGCAATAACTCATCCTGCAGGCCGATGAACTCCCGGTAAGCATGCCGCCCGATTACGAGGCGAAAAAGAATCCGCGCCCATCGTGGACGTTCCCGCACTGCTCTTGCGAAATCTAAGGCCCAAGCCATCGTGCCCCAGGCGTCATCCGTATGCTTTCCGATCATAACCGCCGCATTCTTGGCACAAGCCGCAATCCGGGCAAAAAGCACCCAAACTGCAACGGCAAAATCCCGTTCCCAATGTGTGACATTCTAGACATGCCGACCCCCGAGAAGCGCCGGGGCTGAGATATTTTTTGCCAGCTATCCCCGTTTGATTGCGATATATCACGTGAAAAAACCATCGGTTGGGTATGGGTCGAAGGGCGTCTCCCATTTTTGGCCGGGGAAATGCTCCGCATCCTCGCTCTCGTCCATCAGAGCTAGTACCATAGCCATCGCCCACGCCAGCCGGTTCACATAGCCCATCTTCCTGTGCGCCACGGGCCGACGGGGATCGTACGCCTTTGCCCTGCCCAATCTGCTGTACCAAATCGCCAGAACATAGCTCAGCACCGCCGCCATCCTCATGTTGCCGTCGAAGGTCTCTTTCTTTGGAAAGGTCTTGTGGATAATGCCAACAAGCTCCGCGATGACTGCGCCCGTCCGCGTCTGCCCGTGGCGCGGGTCCTTGGTCGGCCTGCTATGTTTGGAGATCAACCGCTGAACCTCGGCGATCCACCACCTGCGGGGCTTGCCTGTGACCGAGGCGATCCAGGACATTTCAATGGCGGCTTTCTGCGACTTGCGCTTTTTCGCTAGTTTTCGTTTCGGCTTTTTCATTCCTTGACCCTTGCGGCTTTCCCGCCGGGCAGCGAGACTTCTAACAAGACATCGCCCAATTCTTCATCTGTCAACCCGTGATCGCCTTTCGGCTGGTTGGGATATTTTGAGCGGTCAAAATCCTTGTGCAGATATTCCGCCAAGCCGAACCTGGCCACGTCGCTGCCCCGAATGACCTCGCCGCTCCGCTCAAACGCCATGTTCACCAATTCACAGGGATGCGGCTTCGGATTCGGGTACGGACCATAGATTACGTGCCAGTGGAAATACTTCCAGTTGCGGTTGGCGTGGGAATGCAGAACTTCTCCGCATTGCGAGCATCTAGTTTCCATCATGCCTCCCTCGGATGCCTCATGACCGGGCTGCTTTTAATCTCGCTAATTGATCTCTTCTTTCTTGAAGAGCGGCCTTATGTTTCACGTCGCTATCCCATAAATCCTCAATGGAGCCGTCTGTTCTTGCCCACGGCTGCTTTCTGCATTTCGCATTGCACTCAACGCATACCGCCACATATTCGTAGTTTTCTTTTGATGGAACAAACTTCCATCGCACAAACCGGCACTTGTGTTTTTCGTGTCCCATTATTGCGTTTCCTTCGGGTGCTCTATTAACGGCTCGAACGGAGATTGCGCCCTGCTGCTTTAGCCTCTTTTAGGGAGCGCACGCTTAAGCTTTCCCTGCGTCCACCATAAATTGTAAAGTTCTAAGAGAATTAAATCGGCGGTCAGTGCGCGATAGGGGATCTGTGGCGATTTCTTATGATGGCGTATTCTGTTTTTCCGTTTTGACATATTTAATTCTCTACCCTATATCGGCTGCCTCATTGAAAATAATTACCGGAATACATGAGCGGCGTGCTGCGGCATCCCTGCTGAAAACATTCCCCGCAATACCTTTCTGGGTCATACTCGATATGATGTACCGGGCAGACTCTTAACTGCACGCCTCGCTTCCTCAAAGAAGTCAATTCTGCCTCCGTCCAGCATCCGGAACATAAGGTCAGCTCTGAATTCAGGACGGGATTGCCGCATTTCGCGCAGGGCTTTTCGCGTATCGTGATCAATTCATTAGACCCCATCCACAAAGAACAAGCGGAACAACGGATGCGTCCAGCAATTTTGTTTTGCGTCTTTCTCATTTGGACGGCCCATTTCTTAAGAAGAGACCATTTCTGGCAGTGCCGACAAAGTAGTTCATGCGTCGAATAGGGGCCTGCCTCTGACCACTTGAACAGCCGCACGAGGCTATAGCCGTCGCGAGCATCAAATGTGTAGTTTCCTTGGCGTACAAGATATTCCCCCTCAATCGGATTCCCGAACTCTCCAAGATAGCTTGCGGTATGCGACCCGCAGAGACAATGATCTCCATTATAGGAACGCAGATCGCCCGTCTTTTTCGTGTCCGCCCAATAATGGAGATTGATGTCGGGGATGCAATACCTGCGATATGTATAAACTCCCGATTGTTTTTTCATGTCTCCCTCGGATGCCTCATGGCCGATTTACGAATTGTTTCGTCCCACAATCCTTGCATCGCACCAGAAAACCAAACATATTAGAACTTAGCCATTCCAAATTCAGCCCCCCACAACCTCTGGTTGCCTCTAGGGCGTCCGATTTCAGCATTGAAAATATCGGGTGCACAAGGCCATGTGTTTTGCATAATAACTTACCACTAGCAATTAACTCAGCCACGGAGCTGTCATCATCCGCCATTTATATCTCCTTCGGATGCCTCATGACCGGCTGGAACAGTGACCATTTCAGGATGCACTTTCTCCAGAGCCGCAACACGCGGATCGCCTGCAAGAGGAATCCGAGCAGGCCGTGCTTTTTCCACACCGGCCCCCAGCGCCAGCGCTTCATATAGATTTTCACAAATCCCCAATTTTGCATCTCAACTAGATCCTGCGCCGTCAAGTCGCCGACATTCGTCACGGCATTCCCGTAGCGCAGATAATCGGAGTTTCAATCCTCGCCCGCCCCGAAGGACGGGCGCTACTCGATGTCCCTCGCCGCCTCGGGCCTTTCCCGCCTGAAATCCGCGTTGATCTCGCCCAAGCAATCCGCGCATGTAACACCAATTAAATCCTGGTGCGGGATGCCGAACAGCGCCCACTCCACTAGGATCTTCCGGCGGCACTTCCTACATTCGGTCTTGTAATATTGGTAGTCCATTAGATTTCTTAACACCCCGCGTTTTCTTTTTGCCCGCACATCGCCGATTCTTCCATAAAATAATAGGCACATAGCCGCGCGGATCGGCGAGAACGCCATCGCTCCATCGACCGCACTTCACGCATTCCCAAGCATCTATCGTGCGCTGTACCCATTTATGGTCTTGTCTCATCTGGCATTATCCCGTAACGTTCAGCATATCCCTCTTCTTTGACGGCCCACCGCAATGCGCACAGCGGATGGCAGCCGAACTCCGTTTCATCCTTAGCCGCCTCTTCAAGCCGTTCCCGGACACCGTCGAACCGACTACGATAATCACACATGATACGATTGGCATGTGACCACATATCAAACAGTGCATGATGGTCAAATGTCACAGGGGCCATGATGCCGCAAAAGTAGCAGGGCTTTTTGTTTTCCGCCATTCAATCCGTCCTTTTCACCACCACCCAATACATCTTAGCCGTATCGTTTGCTTCCTTTCTCCAAAGGTCGCTCAGAGTTCGGAACAGGGATTTCTTTGCGGTTATGACGGTATGCAATTTGGCCCATTCGTCTGCCGCCTCTTTTGCAATCAGCCCCTCGTTGACCAGGGAGCGCAGGATTGCGACTTTCACATTATCAGCGGTTTCATCCATGTCTTCCTTAGTCAAATTGTAAACGTCCAACTTCTAATCCCCCCATCCAATAAGCTTTCCCTGCGTCCACCATAATTTACGCAACTTGCGCCCTTGATGTCGCTAGCAATACCTCGACCCGAGCAGCGGCGTCAACAGACACATCGGCACGGCGCAACGGGCCAGCGGCTTCTTCTTGAGCTTCGATTTTCGCCAGCGATTCATCCGATTGATCTCAGCGGCCCGCTTTTAGCTTGTAGGATTTGATCCTCATAGATCGGCGCGCCGAATATCGGCAACTCAGGCTCCCCCTCGCATTTCGGACAATAGACTTCACCGACGCGGCGGACTTCACCGGAACCGCCATTGAATGGCCTGTTCCATATCGACCTCCCGGTCGCCAGGATAAGCAGGCGCGATTTGCATCTGTCGCAAACGCCACTCCGCATTTCCCGCTTGGATAGTCGCTTGATAGAAGTAACGGTGACCCAAGTCATATTCCTGCCGCCTCGAACAGCTTCCCCCAGAACTCCCGCCCGTCGCACCGCTCCAGGACCTTCTTCCTGCCGCTCTCCGCTATCCTCCGCGCCTCCTCCGGCCTCTGGCTATAGTGCAGGGCCTTCTCAATCAAGTCACCGCTCTGATATGCCATCTGCCCCGGCCCGATCCAATGGAACGGCTCCTTGAACGGCACGTAATCGGCGTAGGGGTCAAGAAGTTCCGAGGTCTCACTGTTCTCGGATTCCAGAAGCATTGCGCCACACAATATCGATTCTATCACCCGGCCCGTCAAATGCTGGAAGGTTACGGCGGAGCTAAAGTTGATCGTTACCAGGGAACGCTTGAAGAAATTCGCGTAATCCGTTGGGTGAAGCGAATTCTCCCTCTGCCCGCCGGCCTTTATGTAGCCGACACCGTTGCCCCACAACTCGGCCAGGTTGTGCGCCCGATCCAGCCTGCGGAAACTGGTTCCGATGAAGGTAAGGGGATAATCCCGCTTCACATCGCCATCGCAGTTGAACAGCGCCGCGTCTCTCGGCTCGAACAGTCGCTGGCACTTTTCCGGGAATTTCGTATGCTTCTTCCACTCCTCCCGCGTATCAATAAAGAGATTCAGCGTAACATGCGAAGCCAGTTCGTCGGCATGTCGCACAACATCCGGTGCGGACTCGCCCCACAAGATGACGACGGGAATCTTCAACTCATCGCGGATAAACTCGTAGGTCTCGCCCTTAACGTTCCGCTCCCTTTGGACGATGTGTGTAGCTAGGAGCATAGCTGGCTTGGACTGCTCGCACTTTTTGACAAGTGCCGCGTCAATATCGTCCTCAGGGCCATCGCGGAGAAATTCGTCATGGTTGAATTGCACAATGATACCCATATTGCTTGATGCCAGGGAGCCGACCACGCCCCACTGGTGGCAACACGGCCCAAGGTCGGGCCGGGTTGCATCGAAGAAATGCTCAATAGAAAATAGGACCTTATTCAATGCGGCAAACCTGTCAGCAGGACAATGCTCATCTAGTAGTTATCGCCGCGCCCAATCATGAGCGTCGCCCCATTCCTTTCTATCGCCATTTGATACGCCGGAAATCTGCCGGGGATAGGGCGAAGTTTCATACAATGTCCAACGCCGCGTTTAGTTCCACCACCCGGACCGATGTCAGCATTCGCCTGAAAGCCTCGGCATAATTCCCGACATGCTGGTGGCCGGGAAACATCGGCCTCGTCGGTCCCGATGCCGTCCTGATTATTACCTTTGGCCGCACGGCCCCGCTACTTATCACTGGCAGCTTGTCCAGAAGATTTACCAAATCGGACATGGCGAGCAATAGGAAATGCTGTAACTTTTTTAGCGAGCAGAATCTAGCCAAGTCCATCTGTCCCCCCGAACATTATTCCCCATAGTTTTCTCAGAAAACTCTTCCCGTCAAATTTCCGCTGCTCAGCATCCAACGCGGCGTCCAATGTCCGCCGATTGCTCACATACTCCTCCGCCGAATCCAAGCCAATGCAATACCGCGCGTCCAGGTTGAACTTGTTTTCCTTGTAGCCTTCCTCGAAATACCGCAGCGCGGCCCACGGGCCAGTCGGTTTCGCGCGTAGTGTTGTGTGTGCCGAATAACAACCGCGCATCCAGCAACCCGACAGGTGCCATGCGATCTCTTGATTGCAATTCGCGCAGGATAATCTCTTGCAACCATCGAGAAGCATGCTTATCGCCATCACGGCACCGCAGGGGCAGAACAACTCCGTAGGCGGAATGATATTTTCAGAATCGGCTTTCATTTCAACGCCAAAACATCGGCCACCCAGGATTTGTCCGGCAACTGCCGCGCCGATAATAGGATCACGCTACATCGCTTGCTGATAGGCAATTTGACCGTCGCCATCTCCCTGCCCCCATTGAACCAAACGATGGGGTCGGCCTGCGCAGAGTTGATGCTCGGCATAGTCGCCAATGCGGAACCGATGGCAATAAATTTCAGGAAATCTCTACGCGAGGTTTTCATTATACACTGAAAGATCGAGGTTCGCCGATCACTGCCCCTGTTTTAGGATCGCGATCAAACATTGGCCTTTTCCAGGATTTCGATTTTGTCTAAAAAATTTGCTACATCAGGAAAAGTGCCGGGAGTAGGAAACGGATTACTGCCGTAGGGAGAAAGTGAAGAAACTCTCCCCATCCCCCATCTTGCCATCGCTAAATGTCCCCCCGCTTCAGTTCCGCCATCGCCTCACGGGAGCACCGTTGGAGCAGAGCCTCATTTGCCCACTTGTTTCGGCACGCCGAAATCTACCCCGATATCCTTTGCCAGCTTCGCCGTCAGAAGGTTAATCATATCTAGCGCGGCGTTGCCCTGCTGCCCGTTCTGCCCCATCTGGACCGACGGCACCCATTGCCCCTTGTAGTCTTTCATTGCGCCAGCATAGAGGGCGTGAATATCTTTGAGCGCCGTTAATTTTATCGCCAACGCGCCGTCCGCTGCCATTACCTTCGCTCGGTATGTCGCATCACCCTCGGCTCGCTTCAACTGCTCTATACGATAGAACTCCGCCGCCTCCGAATTAAGCCGCGTGACCTCTCTAAGTTGCTCCGCGATCACCACCGCTTTGGCTTTTTCCTTCTCCTGCTCCCATTTGGCCGTGGCTGCGTTCGCCTTGCCCTTTTCCGTGACGGTGAGAGTTTCTTGCTCTGCCTCCTTGGCTTTGGCTATCGCTATCTGAACCTGCATGATAGCCCGCTGCTGCTGTTTGATTTGGTCTTCAACCTCTTTGTCGTAAGTGATCTCATTGATGGCAAGGTTGAAGGTCTTGATGCCGAAGGTTTTGAGCGGCGAATCCGCCGACCTCACCGGCTGGCCCTTCGCGTCCTTCACGAGCTTCACGACGTTGATAATTCTGTCCTGCCCGGTCAGCGGGTCCTTGCTCTTCTCCGCCACCGTCTGCGTCAAATAGACGCCGTTCTCAATCTGGTCCTCAACCAACTGGAGCAACTCGTTCCGCCTCTCCGCCGCCGACTCCTTCGAGCTCATCATCGGCCCGGTCATGTAGATCGCCTTCTCCATCACCGTCCGCACTAACTGCTGCTCGACGGCGTGCTGCGACCCGTACTTTGTGAACAGCAAATTCAGGTGCTCGTAGTCCAGCGGCATCTCCCAGGCGATTGACCCGCTTATCTTCGCGTGCGCATTGTCGTTGAACCGGATGCGCAAAGACTCGTCGGCTTTCTTGCCCTGATCCGGACTACTTGAGAACCAGAACTGGTCCCGCTTGTTGAAGACAACTATCCTGCCGAGGCCCTGCCACTTGATGCCCGGCGCGACGTGAGTAGTCACTACGCCCTTAACCGGCGATTGAACCACCAATATCTCGTTCGCGTCGATATGCTCGAAAAGGCTCGTCCCTCCGAACAGCAGGAATGCCAAAACCAGAACCGATATGATCCCGATTGTCCATCTCATCAACATGAGCGTATCCTCCCTTTTCTTCCTATTTGATCCTTGATAGTGGGTTGCGAATTTGCCTCACCTTTCTCCACTCGGTCTTTATCCTGTTCTCCGTTTCGGCCCTGCCCAACTCCTCTTTTGCCTCCGCCAAGCGATCCTCTAGCTCCTTCCGCTTGAAGATGGGGAAGAATGCAGAGCCCCGGAAGGCTGGAAGTGTAATCTGTGTGACGACGAACCAGACGATGCCGATGAGAAAAATTACTTCTAGGAGATACAATAACATATAATACCGCAATTCATTTCGCCGCCAAGGCCCACTGTGCCACCGCAAACGCCTCAGCCTCGTCCTGTGTGGCAAATTCTTTTTTCCATCGTTTGAAAATTCGCTGCCTCATGACGGCCTTGTCTGAATTTCCTCGCCCCGTCACGAACTTCTTTAAGGTCGCTGGCGCTACAACCTTGAGCGGCACCCCGGCGTCGTAGCACGCTATCTTCACGATGCCGCCGACCTCGCCCATGTCGCACGCGCGGAATTTCATCCCGTAGGCGTAGCCCTCCATCGCCGCCATGTTCGGGAGGTTGTTTGCCAGCATGCCCCGCACGACATCGCGTATAACGGCGAGCCTTTCGATCTCATTCATCGTTTCTAAGTTTTTGCCGATGATGCCCGTATGAAAGTCGAACTTCTTGCCGTCGGGGATGAGCAGGCACCAGCCGAGCCGTGCGAGCCCTGGGTCTATGCCGAGGATTCTCATCAGTCGCCTTTCACATTCACGATTTGCCGAAGTTCGTGCTCTATCTTCACTAGATCCTTGCTGTTCTCCATGACTTCGCCAATCGCCTTGTATGCTCCGGGCAGTTCATCTATCAGGGCTTCTGACTTGCGGCATTCTATCCCCACCATCGCCTTGTCGAAATCCTCCATGGTGAAACGTCTGCGCGCCTCAGTCCTTGAGAATCTTCGTCCAGCTCCATGTGGTGCGGAGTGGAAGGCGACGGGGTTTCCCAAGCCGGAAACGATATAGCTCTTAGTGCCCATGCTGCCGGGGATCACGCCCTTCTGCCCCTTACGCATCTGGATCGCGCCCTTTCGAGTGATCCAAACGTCGGCCCCCATGTGGTGCTCTTTTTGCGTAAAATTATGGTGGCACTGTATCCGCTCCTCTTCGATCTCATGTTCATGGCCTCCCTCTTTGAAAAACAAGTAGGATAGCTCCGTCATCACGCGGTCCATCATCTCCTCGCGGTTGAGCAGGGCGAACTGCTGCGCCCAAAGAAGATCGCGGATGTAATCTTCAAACTCCGGCGTATCCTCGACCAAATATGCCAAAGCCGGGTCGGGCAAGGAAATAAACCACTTCGTCATTAATCCCTTCGCCGCGTTCATGTGTTTCTGTGCCAGCTTATTACCGATACCCCGCGAACCGGAATGGAGCACGACCCAAACTTGATCTTGTTCGTCTAAGCAAACTTCAACGAAGTGGTTGCCCCCACCGAGCGAACCGAGGGCCTGCGGCCATCTGCCATCGACTTTGATGTATCGGCCCTCTAAATCCAAATCTGCTAATTGTTTAACGCGCAACCCTGTCCATGGGTGGATTTTCTGATTGACACCGAATCCGGTAGGAATCCTGCGCTCAATCCCGTCCCGTGTCGCCTTGAGATTATCGGGGAGATGCTGTGAGGTGAACTTCGTTCTAGCCGCAATCATGCCGCAAAATTGGTCCACCCCAACTGCCGAGGGCACGATTGCGCCCTTCGTCGCTATCACCGACCCCACCGTCGCGCCGATGCCCAAATGGCAATCTGGCATCACAGCGACGTGTTGAAAGATAAACGGCAGCTTGGATACATTCTCAAGCTGCGTCATCGCCGCCGGTTCAATCGTAGCCGGGTCAAGGAACGCGACTATCTTTTCGCCGATTGCGTGCATCAAATTTTAAATGGGATCGAATTTCAAGTCTGCCTCGCGAAAGCAGCCACGAGCCCGAGAGGGCGCGAACTGGGAAACGCCCCCGGAAGGATCTCTCCTCCGGCCAGCCTTGCCGTGGCTTTTGACGAACTTTGACCTTTGCGCTCTGAGCCTTGATGCACTCATCTTTGACCTTTGCGCTCTGAGCTTTCAGGCTGCCCCATTTTGATAGGTTGAGGCGAACCGCCATATCCCAAATATGGTGCGACTTGCATCGCGTTTTCCACTTTTTCTCCCGCTTCGCTAACCAAGGCAGAATCCTATCTTCGCGTGAAAAGCTTGACCTCTTGATAGTCCGGCTGACAGAATAAGCGTTGAAATTCCGACCACCCGACCTCTTGCGCCTCGGGGAAGTGGCCGACAACATCGGAGACCTTCAAGCGCCCGTTGTCATCCATCTCAAGTATTTTACTTGCGTAATGGTTGGGATAGTTGGCAACTAATAGGACCTTCGACATTTTATCTCCTCCCTAATCCGCTATCTGAATCAGGATTGTCGCGTTTTTCAGGCTCAGCGCGCCGTCGAGGATTCCCTGGACGTTCTCCACCTGCTCTCTCGCCTGCGCCAACTTCAGGATATCCACCGCCACGATCACGTCGTCCGGGCTCTGGACCTCAGCCGCCGATGCGACGGACCGCAGACCCTTCTGCGCCACCTGGGTCTTAGCATTCTGAATGTGGGTCGTCATCTGGGTCCACAGGTTGGCGGCATTCGGGGCTACCTCCCGCTTCCAGCTTATCCAATCTCCGATAGTGCGCGTATCGCCTTCGATAAGGATGCTGTTCTCAAGATTGGCTCTGTTGATGGCCGCCCTAATCTTCACCAGCCGTTCCCATAAATCCTGAATGGACCGAAGTTCTCGCTCCAACACGGCCTCCGAACCCCCCTGCTTCTCCAGCGGGTCTTTGATCCGGTCCTGCCGCACGACATTGGCGAGGATGAAGTCCCGCTTTTTCTCGATCCGCTTCTGGATCGTCTTTATCTCAGCCAACCCCTCAGTTATCGTCATCGTGGACATGCTTTCCCCCCTTCTTTTTAGTAGCTCGACTATGCCCCCCGGTTAACACCCCAGCAATACAAAGTTACCGGGCGGGGGGCATCCCCTTGCCGCTAATACTCAGGCTTGGGCGTCCTGAGCTTTCACGGCCTTCTTCAACTCGACCAAATATTCCGCCAGCAATGTTGCGCACTGCCGCCAGAGATCGACTTGCCAATGCGCGGAGAATTTCTCATTACCGACTTGGCCTCGCTCAATATGGCAATCGCGAGTCATGGGGATTGCGAAATGGTCGTTTTGTTTTCCACTTCCAAACCCTCTAGCGACGAGATGATCCGCGTCCACCGGCCTCTTTCCGCAGCCGACGCACGGCTTCGAACGGACATAGTCGAGATAGTCCTCATCGACCACCTTGCCGGTGTCGGAGGCATAGAACCTCTCATGCCGCCCTTTTGTCTTCCCGCCAGTCGTAGCCCACCCTCGCCTTCCAGCGGTTCCATGCCCTGAAGGAGTGGAACCACCGCCGCCGCCTGCGGCTGTAGGTGTTCCGCCGCCTAGTAATGACCTTGCCGCACCCACACGCGCACGGGCGCGTCTCCCACCGGCACTTAGGGCAGAACAGCGACGGCTCGCCATGCGTCGGCACGAACGACTCGCCGCAGCCCCGGCACGGCTTCGCCCTGAGCAAATTCTCACATGCCGAGCACGTCCGCCCGGCCTCTCCTGAGACCGTCCTGTAGATTCCGTGCATTTCTGTTTTGCAACTCCGGCAGAACTTCAGCTTGCCGATCAACTGCCCGACGCGCGCCCTTGTGCAACCGACGGCGTTCCCTATCTCCTGCTGTGTCAGCCCGGACCGACGCATGTCAACTAGGCGACGCAGCCTCTCCTCGGTCCACTTCCTATTGCCGTGAATTCTCATCGCTCATTTTCCGCTCATATAGCCGCTTGAGCTTGTCGGCGTACTTCCTGCTCGGCCATATCCCGTAGTGCTGCCACGAGTAGACTGAGACGATGGAGCAGCCGACGGCCCGCCGTATCTCCTTGGCGGACATAATTTTCCGCAACTCTGTGACCATCCCCTTAGCGTCCATAGCCCAAGTTTACTACTCAATTTGAGCATTTGCAAGCGAGACACCCTACGACAAGAACGCCCGCTGCGGGGCCTCCAGCATCTTCGGAATATCCTGCAAGATCCGCTCGCCCACGGTCCGCCCGTCCTTCGTCACCAGAAACGGCAGCAGCAATTCCCGCATGTCTATCACGCCGGAATCCCCCGCCTCGAAGATAGCCTTCATGCGTGGCCTGAAAGCCCTCTATACGCGGCTCCAAGCGCCATCATCAACTTCCTGATAGCCGCCCGGCTCTTGTCAACCGAGACTATCGTGTACTCATACGCCATCATGGGCCTCCGCTTCGGCTATTGCAGAATCAACCGATCAATTCCCGCCTGACTTTGAATCGCCACTGCCTATTCAAGAGATAGTTGCCCACGATCTCGCCGTCTAAATGTTCCGGAATCTCGCTTACGTCTTTCGCGACGGCGAATACTGATTTACCGTCATCATAATCGGCAATGTACACTAAAATCTCCTTGGGCATTTTCATTTTAACCTCCGTTCTTAGAAACCCTATCATACATCACAATCGACGCCGCGCTCGCCACGTTCAAGCACCACTTGCTGCCGGTTATCTCGATGCGCCTGTGGCACCGCAACAAAACCCCCCACGGAATCCCGCTGTCCTCAGCGCCTAGCAAATAACAGGCGCGTTCTGGATGGACAAATGACGTGAGCGATTGCGCGCTTGGATAAGTCTCCACGCCAACCAAGATACAAGAGTGCGGAAGGTGTGCCACGAGGTCATCAACGCCGTCGAACCGCATGAGCGGGAGGTGTAAGAACGCCTTCGACGTGTCGGACGCCTGCTTCCTGTATTTCCTGTGACCCACCGTGAAAACCATCGCCGCGCCGAAACTCTGCGCCGAACGAAGCACGCCGCCAACGTTGACCTCGAACTTGGGCTGCCATATGCCGACACAGAAGTAGCCGCGCATCTCAATCTTCTTCTAATAACCCGGCTTCTTTAAGTTCCTCAATCACTGCTACCTAACGTTGCACAATAATAAAATCCGGATCTGATTCAACGTCTCTTCGGATGTCCTCATTTGAATATCCTAGGGCAATGCGCATTTTTAATTCATCACCCTCCGTTCTGTGTGTCTGCCAAAGGTCGCTATCAAGTTCCCGGCCCCCGACTCGTTCATAACTAAGATGATGGACATTCAACTGCCGATCATGGCCGCATTGCTGGCAGGTTGGATGAGAAAGCAGTTTTCTCTTTCTAATCCATTGCCACTTTTCGGAGGATAAATATTTAGCATATTCTTCGCTTGTCATTGCGCATCTCCCTTCATCCGCCGCAAAATTTCCCCCGCGTTCTCAATGCCCCCCTGTTTATATTTCTCGCTTTCTTTTTGTAACGTCTCGGTGCGAATCTTCTTGAAGGCCCCCGTCAAATAGGCGAAAATACCTTCTCGATCAAGATTGCCGACACCAAGCTTCTTGAGGGATTGCATGGATTGCAGGATGAATTGCCGCGTGAGTTCAGGCTTGGCCTTATCCACCCCCTCTTGGGATTCCCGGATCGTCTTGCCGATCCAATTTCTGATGTCCGTCAATCTGTGTGTACTTCCACCTGCTAAGGTCTTGACGAGATCGAAGATGACTTTCAGTTCTTCTTTTGAGTTATCAACAGCCTCGGGCTTCTTCTTCTCTTCTTTATAGGTCTGGTTAGGTCTGGTTAGGTTAGGAGAGGAGCATGCTTTGTTCTTGCTAGGGATTTTCTTTTGTTCCCAAGTTCTGTGATATTCCGCGTAGTTAACTATCTGACTAATGTGGTTCTGACCTTCCATTGACACAAGACAATCGTGGTTGTGGAGCCACTCTACCACGCCACTGACCGTCTTCTTCTTCGTCTCTGACGCGGAAGTGAGTCGCAACTGGGCACCAACTGACATACAATCAACCAGCCCGTCGGCACGGTCTCCGATGCTTAAAATCTCTAACCAGACCCGAAGACCCGGAAGCTTAAACTGTCTCATAAGCTCTCTCATTTTGGGCTTATGGTTTATGTCATGATCGACAGGGAACCACCGCTTAATTTTCGGCATTCAACTAGCCCCAGCCTTTCGACGCTGTTTAGAAAATTCGAGGGGCACCCCGAATGGTAGGGATAGCTACCGTGCTGACCGGGAAGCCAGTTTCCAGGATGCCCCGCTAATTTTCCAGAGTTCAGCCATCTATCCTAGCCGTCGCGCAAATCCTACTCAACCCTTTGTTGATAGTCAAGAGGTTTTATTTCACAATCGCTTGAGCGTTTTCATACCAGCCTCACGTCGTTCTTGTCGTATGCCCTCACCCCTGGCCCGACGCTGAAAGATTCCTGCGTCTTCATCGTCGCCTTAGCCTGCTGGTTCCAATACGAACTCTCGTATATCCCCCCGCGCCCGTCGACCGGTTCGATGCCGAGGACGGCGGCAAGCGGCAACTTTCCTTCCGCCACCGCCTTGACCAGAACCATGAGATCGAAAATATGAGCCGCCCAAGTCGGCGGTTTGTCGCGGAGCCCTGCGATCTTGGGAACGGCACGCCCAAATACCACCGGTGGCGGCTCTATCGGCTGTTCCAGGATTTTCTCCGCCGCCCCCTTATCGCCCAATGCTTCGATGTATTCAGCCTCGGCCAGTCGCTTGTCTTCTTCTTGCTTGTTCGCCTCCGCCTGAGCCACGGCTTCTGCCTCCCGGCGCTTCCGCTCCCCCTCTTTCTCATACGCCCTGCGCCTCGGTTCCGCGATCTCCAGGGCCTTCTTGGGGAAAGCAAGCATCGCCGCTTCTAAATTACAGACCATCCTGTGCCTTTCGAAACGCGCTTGTTTTTCATCGGCCACGCGCTCCTGAATTCTCTTCTGAATATCCTTGGCGTCAATGATAATCCTAGCGCACAGTTCATACGACTCGTCATCGGGAATCACCGCCGGGATGTTCTCCGCCCTTGTAACGATATCAGACCCGGCAGATTCCAGGTCACCCGTCTCAACTTCGGGGACTTGTATCAACTCCGTTTGACCGTTCATTTCTCCTCCTCTTCTTCTTGTAGACCGAAACTCATCACGACAGACAGCGGAAAGCCGCCGATGATTTCCCGCGTGAAGCCGACGCCGTCCATCTCTTTATCTCGGTAGAATATCAACGCGCCGTCCTGGCAATCCACAGAGTCGGCCTCTATATAACGCGACGGATCGCTTGGGTATTGGAAGCTGTGGAGCACCGGGTCATAGGCACCGTTAAGTCTTACTAAATACTTAGCCATCTAGCTTCTCCGTTTCTGGCATCTCGCCGTCGATGATTTTAGAGTTTGGATCGGAAGGTGCGGGCGTGATTGTTCGTGCCGTTTCGATTATTTCCTCGAAGTTCCATGCTTCGTGCTTTTGTTTGCCATCCCATAATGCTGCTCGGTATTCTTTAGCCCCGCCACAATATTGCAATAAATCAACGCGCAACATCATTTTCTGGCTTCATCTGTTTTCGCGCGGCAGCTTATCGGGCCACGTTGATGGGTCAATCTCAAACGCAATGAGGGCTTCCGATCTATGATCGTGCGTACAGGCATCCGCGCTCCCATGTTGCCACCAGCAGGCAATCTCCAACTTCTCAGTGCGCTCTTCTACTAACGCCTTGATTAACTCGCACACCGCCCCCTTCCATGCCCGTGTTGTCCACGGATCGGTTTCGTCTTGTTTTGCCTGCCGCCATAACCCCCCGATTTCTCTATCGTCCATCATCTTCTTCCCTTTTCTTTTCTTCTACCCACCCGAACATCGCCGCGAACTTGTCCAGCACTCGGCTATCTTTCTCTGCGTAGCTGTCCACTCTTCCAATCAGGTAAGACGATATGGCACAGTTACGCAAAAGCAGGTAGAGTTTTTCATCCCTCGCCCTCATCACCGCGAGCGCATCCTTGAAAACAACATTGGTCGGGCACGAGAGAAGCCGCTCGAAGATAGCTTCCAGCGATTCCTCGTAGGTGCCGCTGTTGAAATCCGGAACATTTGTGGCTTTCATGGCTTCCTCCTTTTTTTCTGGATAGCAACCAACCAAGCAACAGACCAACTCAAGGCAACGATAGGCCATATTGATTGAATCGTCAGGGCAGCGTAGATTGTCATAACCCCATTTACCACGACAAGCAATAATGGTATATTCATAAATTCACTGCCTTCCAATTCTGACAAGTTAGGGCCGACAGGAAAACCTTTTCATCAAGCGGATGGGTGAACGGCGTTGGTGGGTCATAGGTGCCATCAACATTGAGCTTGAGACCAAGCCGAAGTATTATGATACTTTTCGGCCCGCTGAAAAATAGCGCCGTTTCCAACGCCCGCAGGTAGCCCGCCAACTGTAACCCCACGTCTGCGCCGAACGGCCCGGTTTTTCGGTCGATGAGCAGCCAGCATCGGCCTTCTATCTGAAATGTGGCCTTTAGGTATGCTGGCAATCGCAGGTAGTTCACCGTCCCGAACGTGTCCAGGATGCCGAAGTATTGATATATATGGTCATGGACGATATGCTGCGCCAGTTCGCTTTTATAGTCGAACTCTGCGCAGAATTTCCTATAAGCCTCAATGTAGCCGCCGAACATCCTGGCGATCTCCGCATTCGGCCACTCGAACCGCTTGCCTTTGTCGATGAACTCACACGCCTTGTCGACGGCGCTTCCTCGGATTCGTGCCGCCTCAAGGTTCTCCTCCGGCACGCCATCAAACCTGCTCAGGCCCGCAGCCTTTATGATCTGCGTCACCGAGGGCCATAGCTTCCCCTCGTGGTGGCCGGTGTGCCCCTCGGGGCTGAAGATTAGCTCGGCCATGTCCTATCTCGCTTTTGCTCCGTCCGGTGACTCAATCTTAATCTGCGGTATTCTCGGCGCTTCGACCATCGCATACACCCGCCCGCTATGGGCCGTTACCTTGTACTCGCTGTTCGGTGCCATCGGGATCGTGTAGACCTCGCCGCGATATTGGCGCGCCCAAGTGAGCGCGAGAATTTGAGATGCCGCCGTAGCGCCTATCACGAGCCCCATTAGAAACGCGACTATGGATTTTTTATCGATCATTTCGTCTCCACCGGCCCTTGGGGCGTCAGCTTGAAATGCGGCACAGCATCGGGAGGTGCATCTTGGCGATCTGGTTCCGTTTTCGGCTGCGGGTTTTCTTTAATGGCCCTTGGCATAGCATCCTGTTCGGTCAGTTGGCTTCCCCCGTTTTCGGGTGTCCCGGTCTCATCGGGGTCAGCTAATATGCCGAGGTCCTGCGGGATACCGAGCATCGCTTTTTCATCCAGTTCCACGGCCCTTTGGACCTCGCTTGACGTGGGTGCCTGCTTCGCCGTCCTGCGGATCACTGTCTTGATCCCCATGGCGCGGAAGTCGTTCTGCCATGGACCTTCCTCGTACGCGCGGGAGAATCGCTTAGCATGTTCATCGATCTCCTCTGGCGTCATCACGGAGGAGGCTATCAGGATGCGGCTCTTGCTCCATACGCCGCAGAAGAAATGCGTCGCTGCGCCTCTTTTCGGACCGGGCTTCCAGGTGAGATATGGGCCGCCCTCGGACACCCCATAGTCGAATTCATCCCCGTCACAAACAACCTCGGCCATGACGGCTCCGACCTCGCCCGACCGACGAATAAGCTTGAGTAGGCCCCGGTAGTCGGGGACGAATACGACCTCGGTTCGCTTCTTTTTCTTGTTGTCGAACGGTATCAGCCAGGACTCCCCCGGCCCGGCTCCCGGTTCCAGTCCCAAGCGCAGACTCTCGATCACCGCGCCTATCAGCGTCGCCGGGTGGCACTCCGCCAGTTTCGGCACCCTCCGGATCGCCACGAGCGCGATCTGGAGCATCCTCTCGGCGTCGAGGTGACGCGGTACGAGGGCCAGGATTTGTTCCTTGTTTTTGTAGAGCAACTCCTTGACGGTCTCCCTGGCATCCAGCTTCTTTTCGGCCACTTGCTTTTCCATGTTTCCCCCCTTCTGTTTTCTCCCTTTCTATCTTACTTTTAATTCCTTGTCAAGAGAAATTAAAACGGCATCATGGCAGAATACGAATCTGGTTTGACAGCGTAGGGCGTTCCGTTTGCGCTTTTAATCCAATCATCATCGGTTAGTTGGGCGTCTAGCGGCTCCCCCCTGATTTCAACCTCGGCCTTCTTCATAAGCCAGCGCATAAAATGGCGCGTAGAAGTTTCGTACAATTCGCACCTTCCCGCTGGGTTGAGATTTTGCAGAATGGGGAACCACATCCACCCTTTCGTTGAGCCGTGGGCAAGTTTCCGGGGCGGTATTATTTTGGCGTAATTCGGGTTGGTGCAAACCATCGGCCCGTAGTGAGGATCGTACCCGACGTGGCGGCTGTAGCCGCTCCCTTTTAGCGCTGATTCCCAGCCAATTATGGACCTTGCTGCAAATCTACAACCGTCGCAATATGACATCATTCACTCCCCATCAAGGGGAATCTTCTTGACCCTTCTCTTTCGCCGGATTCGCCTGAATGTCAATTCCGGGAAATCGCAAGCTGCATCCTTTTTACATCTGGAACAGAAGCCGCTAAGAACAACTCCGCCGTCCATCATCTTCCAATCCGCGACTCGCCCGCACCGTCTTTTTTGTTCCGGCGGCCACCATCCGCAGGTCATAGTCCGTATTCCTTCCTCGGCAAATCTCTCCATGCTACTGCCATGAGGCAGAGAAGGAAGACGCGAACGGCCTTCATTTCCTCATCGGGCAGATCCCAAAGATCATATTGCCATGCTCTCCCGCCCCCCCCGGCGCTATGAAAATAGAACCGGGCTACTCGGCTTTTCTGCCAGCGCCATAATACATCAAATCCCTCTGCGCGGGCGATGAAATGGCAGCTATAATGATCTAGGTCGGATGGCAATCTATCTATTGTTTGGGCCGCATCCAAGAAAATCCGCGTCAAATCCTTTTTCACTTTATTCTCCTTTTGTGCGTCACCTGTATGTGCACCGCCTCCCGGATCTCCTCATCCTGGCCAGAATCGTGGGGCGTCAGGGCATCGTAAAGAATCTGATATGCCCTCTCAAGCGGCAGATTGTAGGCGGTGATAGTCCTTGATTTCGTGCGTTTCCATTTAGGTTTGTTCATGGTGTTCCTCAGAAAGGCTGGCCACGATCTTCTTGCTCGCGTGCATGGCGGCGTCAATGCGTTCGAATATTGTTTGGGTATTGCTCTGATAACTAGCTTCTTCGAGCGGCTTTACGATTCCAATTTCCAACACTTCCCGTAGCATCTGCCGCCATACTCGCCAATCATTCTTGAGCAGCGCAATCTCGTTTTGCACTTTTAATCCTCGATCCGCCAATTCATGCCGCACGGTCCGATGATCCTCTATTTCCAGAATGAGTTCGTGGCAGATAGAAATAAGCCTTAGCGTCTGCTTACCGGGCGGTTCGTAGTCCACCTTTACCTCTTCGAGTTCTTTCTTGAGTTCATCCAAGTCCATAATACCTCCGTAATTATCTGATAATTATCAACCTTCCCCTAGCCGCAATGCTCATGGATCACGAAAAAGAGGGTAGAATATTGCGAGAAAAAAATGCGCCCATTCACAAGCGGAACGCCCTGAGAATCCAGATATTCGATTCGTATCGGCCTTTTCGTTCTAAAACAAAAACTCTGCCCTACCTCAAACGGCTCCTTGCAGGCTTCGCACACGACCTTTTCCGCTTCCATTTATTTTACTCCCCCATGTCCTTGCAACACGCCAAACAAGAAAGACCAACCAGAAATTACTAAAGCCCACACAAGCGGCAATCTGCTGATAATGAAAAAAAACACAAGACCAACGCAGCCAATAAGCATGAGCATCACTTCCTCCTCGCCAGCAGCACCGCTGAATAGTGCGCGTGGTCTATCTTCTCGAACCCCTCGGGCCACCCGCACACGGCGCATTCCGCCTCGCATGGCTCTCCGCAGGCCGGGCAGAAACCGGAGCCGCACCACGAGCACTCGATCCGCCCGCCGTTCATTAAATTTGCGCGGTTACAGTTCAGACAATTCCAGTAGCGAGTCATAGTAATTTCCCCTGCTCCGGCTTGTTTTCGATAAAGTCTCCGGCCCGCCGCGTTGCCCTTTTGGCTTTCCTTGCAAGCGGTTTCAGTATCGGCGGCTCATAAACGAGCCTATAGATTTTCTGGACTACGACCATCTCACCTATCGTCGTGATCCTGGTGTTGATCTGGATGCCGTATCCCATTTTCCTTAGCTCGAATATCCGCCCCCCGTATCGGCTTGTCTTGGCTCCCTGGCACAGTTCCCAGGAAGTCTTCGGGCCGGAGCGGAGTAGGTTTAGGATGATGTCGCGGGTAGTCATTGTCCCACGATGTCGCAGTTCAGGGACTTCGCGACCGCTATTACTATCGCTCCGTTATCCCGGTAGCTCCCGCAAAACGCCTGATAATCGGGCCGAAATTCCCAGTCTGGCGTCTCAAACCAACCCTCCCCCCACTTGCATCCCCATTTCATCATGCGGCCAAAGACATAATCGCAATAGACCTCCGATTCTCGCAGGTTGCGAAATTCACGTCCGCCTCCATAATCCTTGCAGCCATAGGCTTGACTCCATACGGCATCTTCCGATATGCCATCTCCGCGATCCTGCAAGAATCCCATACCCATCGGACCGCGACAGGCATCCCACAACAGCTTGACGGCCCTCTTGGCGAACTGTTCACCAGTAGCACCTTTGATCTGTACTTTCATTTTGTCCTCCCTTTTGGATTCCGCGTTTAGTTATTTGAATCTCGGCCTTGGCCAGCTTCTCATTTCGTAACGGATGCAAGCGTACATCGCGGCTTCCCTGATTTCAGACGGCGTGAATCTGGCTTCATAGATAAGCGCCTCGATCATATCAACAAGTTGCCGATACTGAGGGTCGTTAAAATACTTTTCTTCTGGCGTTTTCATGTCTTTATTTCCCCGCTTACGTCCGCCTTTTGCCCGATCGTCAATCGGCCCGCGACTGCTCCCATATATAAGCTGTTGCCGCATTCATAGAAAAGTAGCAACATGCTCTCTTCCCCGTCTTTGGTTTTCCCGGCTTGCAGCTCATGTTTTCCGTGACATTGCGGACAGTCGATCTCTTGCCCCTTGTGCGCCAATGGTAGTTTTTCGAGGGTGTCATTGCCGAAGGCGATCCACGGTGTTTTTTTCATCTTCAATCCCCCCTTTCCTTTTGGGGTGACCGGAGGGACTCCCACCCTCTAACCATGGGGCCACAACCCATGCGCTCGTGTCTTTGCGTTCGGCCACACCTCGCGGCGCTAGAGCAACGCCGTCAGGACTCTGGCCAAAATCACCGACGCGACGCAGATGGCGAACAGTCGAAATGAAATCACGGCTCATCCTTTAACCAAAAATCTTGTCCACTACTTCCATGAGATAGGTAGCGTCGATCTCTTTGCCAACTTTTTCCCTCTCTTCGAGCAGGCGGATCACCTCGTAGAAGTAGGCTGAATCCACGCCCGTGAGCTGATCTTCCAAGACCTTCATGTCCTTCAGGTCAAGGCGATTGAGATCCCAGGCCATCTTGAGATATTGTCCAGCGTCGATGTGCCAACCGCGCTTGAGAAATTTCCGGGTCCGGATGATGGAACAGAGCGGATACTTCGAGGTTTTGTATTTGAGGCGTCTGTTAATGAGCGAGATGAGTGCCGCATTGGGGAGCCGCAATTCTCCGGTCTCAGATTGCCATGAACAGGTGCAGTGGATGAAGTCGTAGTTTTCATGGATCTCCTCAACCGAACCGTAAAAGCGGAGTATGATCTGGATTTTGTCCGAAAGAGTGATCGCGTTGGCGGTCAAGAAAACCGGGCGGTACTTGGGCTTGCCCTCTTTTTTGTCGGCGTCGGCTTTGTCTTGTGCCACCTGCTCAACGAATCCCTCTGGCTCCGTAGGGTCCTGTACCTGCTCGAAATACTGATAAGTCTCCGTTCCTGATTCCCCAGCGATGCCTTGCGATTTCACCACGATCTTGATTCGCCCTTCGTCATCGCGGACTTTTATCTCAACGAGACGGTCGGGAGTGCTCTTAAAACGCGAGGGTGGATTTTCTTTGAAGCGATCGACATAGTACTCCGCAACGGCTCTCGTGGTCTCCCTCGTTTTGAAGTAGATGTCGAAGTCGTTGGGGTGTTCGCCGCACAACAGGGAGGTGATAGCACCGCCGGTGCAAATGGCATCACGGCGGATCTGACTGCGGAGAGATTCGTCCTTCACATGCTCCAGCCAGTCTTCTAGCTTTTTCGCCAACACCGATTTGATCGTTTTTTCTTGCATGGCCTATAATCCTTTCTTCACTATCAGCCTCGCCGGGCTCAGGCAATGCCGGGCTTCTACGACCTCAGCCCCCGACAATCGCGCCAAGCAGAAAGCCCACGCCGCATGTTTGCCCAGCTTCCCGGCGATGAACTTCTCGCTCCCTGAATAGGTCCGCTTATGCGGCAGGCAGCACGGCATCACGGCGAACTTCTCCTCAGATGCCTTGGCCGTTATAACGCGGGCCAGGTCGCCGCATGGATGGCTGGATACGAATATGGCGGGCCGTGGGAAGCCCATCCAGAGTAGGTCGTCGTAAACGTCGCCCATTATGTAGCGGAACCGCTTGACCTCAAGGTGGCTCACCCTCGCCCTTGGCTTGATGTCGATGGCCGTGGCGGAGATGATCGGAAGCAGATGGACGGCTATCAGGCTCGTCAGCGCGTTCCCAGCGCAGAGATCCACAAAATGGTATTTCATTGGTTCCCGCAGGATGATGGACTTCACCGCATGGATTAGAGACATAGATTCGCTTATTTCCTTGGCTGCCTTCTTCACAGGTCCGGCGGCGTTCATTACGTCACCGGCACATTTGAGGCTCAAGAATTCATCGACTAAATGCATTGTTTGTTCCTTTCTGTACGCAATGTTATTTCACCATTGAGGCGCCCCTTTTTGATTTCTGATATCGCATCTGCTATGGAACTCACCACCTTTTCTTGCTCTCGCAAAAAATGGCATTCATCAATTTCATCGGCCATTTCCGGATCGTCCAACTCTCTTACCGACAACAGGCCAGAGCGCATAAATATCTCTTGTCCTTGAACGCGCGTACCGGTATTTATGATGATACATCTGAAACCATTTTTGTGTTCCGTATCTCGTTCTATCACCTTGGCGAATCGACCCTCATTGTAAGATTTTAGCTGAAAATATTTCCCCTTTAATCTTTCCGCTACTATTGCAGCCAGGGCGATTTCAACCGCCCCCTCTTCTATTCGATAGGCATTAAAGCTATTATGGATCTGCCGAAGGCGCGCCCTTAAATCTTTCTCTGTTGATTCCATTTCAATGCTTCCCCCTAAATTTTATGTTGCACCTCACTTTTATAGCCGCAGAATGGGCAATAGTTAACCTGTGATTCATATTCGCCGTTTCCGGCCCACAACTTCTTGTCTGGCCCCTCACGGCAATATTCAATTGCTGACCCATATAAGCCCGCGGGTAACTTCATTTCGCATCTATGAGGCCACATAATTATCCTTTCTTTTTCGGCGTCGGCTTCTCGTAGACATATTCAATTCTACAACTCGGCGATGACTGTCTGGCATCTTGGAGGCGGCTTACGAGTTCATCGAAATCGGGATCATGCTGTGCCTTCCAGGGCTTGCTCGCCCATCCAGCTATGACCTCAACTCCGCAACTGGGACAGCCGAAAATATCAGCCTGCCATATCTGATAAGGTTCGCAGCCCGACATGACGACGATGTCCGCCCCGGTCTTGACGCATCTCATCTCGCATTGGCATTTGACGCAGACGGGCCTCATTTTGCTCCCTCCTCTAATTTTGCCTCTCTGCAAGGTATCTCTGACATGCCCATGATGCCGTAGGTAGTCGCAAAACCAGAAGTCGCGATCTCATAGCAACGCCCCGAGAGGGGGCTTTTAATGTGCCGCCACCGCAACTCCTTCGGGGGACTACAAGCCGACAAAAATAGGAAGATAATCATGTAGACAGGCATCATTTATCCTCCGTTGGCCGCCCTTTTCGTTCGCCATCGGCACCACGATTCTTGCCACTTCGCAAGGCGGCCATATTTTCTCGGGTTTGTCCATGTTCTCTTCCTCTCCCGCCATTGTTGCAGGGCGAGATCCCACTCTTGATAGGCAGATTCCATAGATCCGCGATGTTCTGGCGGGGTTTTAGAAGACAGTGAGAAATCATAGCAGACATTTGAGCAGGCTTGCCCGGCCCGGATGAGGATATTCAGCGGGGTTTCCGGTTTGCGCTTTGGTGATCGTGGACTTTTCATAGCGATATCTCTCTTATAGATGGTTTCACTTCATCTGTAATCAGCCAAATTTTCGTTTGCCCCTTCCAATCGAGCCAGCAATCCGACACGCTTGTTGGTGATAGTGCAACGCCGATTGATTGGCCTGGAGTGCGCAACTTTAGGAGCATATCGGCGATGGCTTTCCAGTGATTTATTTTACCCGGTGGAATTTTGTCGCTCGTTTCAACGCACGCAGACGCCAATTCTAATAGTTTGTCTTTGGGGCACACGGCTCGGTCAAACGTGAACGCATGGCAGAGGCGTAGGTGAAAGGGGACGCGGGGATCAAACGCCAACTCCCACAGCGAGCGCATTTTCCCCTCGTGGCCGAAGCTCCAATCATATTCATCCCACCCCAAATATTCGACGCACAAAACGCTCCAGAGGACAGGGGCGGTTCCGTGCCCGTCTCGGAATTCGGCTATATGCCGCGTTGATTTCTTGTTGACAAAATAGAGGTCGCTTGTGCTCATTTGCCACCTATCTTATTTCCATATCGGTCCACTTCCCATACTGGCGCACAGCAGCTTTTCGCCTTGATCTTGTTCGGATATTGAGCGTTTTTGTGAACGACGATATCCTTGACGCGCACCGGACAGGCAATAAACTTTGTTGCATTGTGATTAAATTCCAATGTATGTGCTGGCGATGGAGAAAAATGAAGACCTCCGCCGCATTCTTTTTTCCCACCATCCCAATCGGGAGCCGATGGAATTGTACCGGGTACATAAGATATTCCATGTGGGCTCTCGAAATTATCATTCACGCCCTTGAATAGGATTGCGACTCCCCTTTTGATCTCTACTCCGTAAAAATCGCACCATTCGTTAGCCGTGAGGATTTCGGGAATTTGAATCTGGACGCCACCTCTGCATTTTACTTTTTCACCAAATAGGGTAACGCTGCAATATTTTGCCGCCACCGCGTGTGATGACCCCCGAAGTACCGCGTGTGATGACCCCCGAAGTTCCGCGTGTGATGACCCCCAAAGTACCGCGCGCTCATCCGCCTCAAGAATTTGATAGTCTTTGTTGCCACCGCATTGATGGCAAAATCTCTTTTCTGTTTTCATGGCCTTCCTTTTATCCCCCTTTTATTCTCTTTTTAACCCGATGTGAAGAGGAAAATTATTATTCTGCATGATGGCAGGATTTGTGCGGGTGCTTATCGCAGCACTTCCGCCAAGCTGAGCCGTGCTGCCCGATATGGGCTATTACTGCCGCCGCCGTCCATTGGCGGGGTAAGTGTCGGTGCTCTTTGATCTCCGCCCATGAATAGCCGTTTTTCAGCATAGCATGGCAGATAGTGGCTTCCATGTGGGTGTCCCCGAAGGCGACCAACGGGATTAAGAGCTTCCCCTTATCAAGTATAGGCTCGCAAACGTGAGCCAGGACATACTCGGGTTTTTGTTCGGTACATCCGTTATCCTCCGTCTTTAGCCCAGCTTTTACTTCAGCGATATGATGGCACTCCTCACGCTTGAACTTCCAGCGCGGGCAGGAACATCCGTAAACGCCCTGATCTGATAAGCTGACGATCCACACCTTCCCCTTCGACCCCTCGACGGTCCACTTTTTGATCCACTTGCCAACGGTCATTTTCGCCCTCCCCTTTTATTTTAGGGACGCGGCGCTTTCCCACTGGGCAAGAGCCGAATTCTCCCGGCGAGCGGATGATTTTACGTCGCCCCATTGTCACCCTGGCGGCCCAGTGAGGGGAGCCGCCCTTGAGCGCGCCGCACCTTTCATTCCGTCTCTACCGTCTTCATCACTGTTTGAAGCAGATGGTTGTAGTCCCCGGCCATCACTTCTTTGGTGAATGCATCAATTTCATCCTTTGGTACATCGGCCCGCCGTAAAGCCTTAACGACTCTACCGATGATGAAAAAGGCATTTCCGTCTTCACCTACGAGCTTCACCTTGACGTTCGGATATTTGACTTCCATTGGCCCCTCCTTTTTTATTACCTAGTGGGCACAAAGCCCGCAAATTTGCCGTTCTTTATAAGAAGTTGATCGCGCTGCCCCTCACTATCATAATATTCGAGCTGCCGCCCACGTAGTTTCGGCGCAAGTATTTCAACCACGCGCTCAGCCGCATTCGTCACGGTCGGATGCTGGGTCCACGGTCCTACATCGCGGATTAACACGCAATCGTCGGTCTCGCTGACGATTATAAAAGATGGTTCACGCATAAATTGCCTCCTTATTTTCTCTCCGAAACTGGCTGCACGTAGCTCTTATCCCGCGCATAGGTAGATCCGCTGCTATCAAACTTGATCCGGTACGATTTCGAGTAAACCCCGACAACCGTTCCGGCCCCAAAGGCGAAATCGAGCACGCGGGAGCCCTTGGCGATGACCTTATCAAGGGCCTCCCGTTTGGCCTGCCGTTTCCGTTCTGCGTCCCCGGCCACCTGGACACGGCGGAGACTTTCGGCCTTGCCTAGCATCTCCCTACCCTTAGTTAAACTCTCAAAGGCCCGATCCTCGCGCTGGATCACCCTAGCCCGTTCTGGAATATGCCCTGGTTGGGTATTAAAGGCGAAATCCCCCCGATAGCGGTCCCGAATATGATTCAGGGTAGCATTAGCTTCCTCTACCCGCTTCTGGCCCCATTCCTCGTACCTATCGGCCTTGCGGTCGGCACCCTCTTGACGGTAGGCGCGGATCTCCTCGGGGTCCGTAGGTGCGTGCTCAACACAGAAAAGGCCCACGCGCTTCTCGTAAATAGCTGGATCTCCCGGCTCAAAGTCCCGCCCGCACTTGCGGCATTGGCCCGCGTATTTGACGGTGATCGGTCTCATGATAGCGACCCTTCCTTCCTTGCCAACTCCGCATAACTGGCCCGGTGCTCAAGGCTCCGATTGTGCTCCGTTGCCTCCCGGAATTCCCGCGTCAAGTCGTTGATGTGGCCCAGGCGACGCTTCGGCACCCCATACGCAGCGATTCCATAGATGATGCCGGATTGCTTGTCAACCAGAAACCGCCCGCTAGTCCCCTCGTCCAAGGCGATGTACTTCCGCCGCTCCTTTGCGGCCTTTACCTCGTAGGTGTCATAATCC
>CAZDYX010000008.1:0-18776 GCA_964509775.1 uncultured Desulfobulbia bacterium
CCGTTTTCAAGCCGTCAGCCTTGGTCAGGGCTGGCCTGAAACTCTAAACTCCAGTCTCATGACAAAGCAATTATAAAGAAGGATACTTTTTAGATTATTATAGAGGAGACTTTTTGTATGAATAACGAAACCATACCTGATTGTACACTCAATGTTTTTGATCTTTGCTGCCCATCTCCGCTCCTCAAAACTAAGGCATTTCTGACTCGCCTCTCTTCTGGTCAAACGCTCGCTGTTAAAAGAGTTCATTTCTCACAGATTGCAGATTTTGAACAATGGTGTGAAAGAACTGGCCAAAGTCTTCTTTCAAAAGAACTTTCATCGGCAGATTTTTTTGACATCCTAATTAAAAAAAAATAGTTTTCTTTTATTGAACTCAACAGCGAGATATAATTTAACACTTTTTTTTTGAAATATTAGTAAACTTTATAAATTTCCTCTGCTTTCCAATGAGGACCCGAAAAATTTTAAACCCTTAATAAATTGAAGTTAAGGCAATTAAGGACTCAACCAAATTTTTTGTGAGAATTCCTGTTAAATTTTTTGAAAATTTATACTGATTTACAGTGATATCAATCCTTTAATCATTTTTTTCTTCAACATTATCAAACCAAATTTACGTTGTTTTTCATAGTTTTATATAACGTAGCGTATAGATAAACAAAAATTTACACTTCTCTGTTAAGGATAGCTCCAATGGCTTCTTCGTGACACTTGTTCATTTTTCCGTAGTTATGATGGATCTGCAGTCCAAGCGTTTTAATAACCACATCTATTTTTTCACATACTTCAAACGCTTTTGACCACCGTATTTTTAACCCTTAAGAGCCTTCTAGTTGTCCTTATGTCTTTGTTCAAGCTTTTTTAAAACAAATTATAGCTTATGTAAGCTAGATGTTTAACTTTTCAGAACAAATGTTCTTTTTAAAAAAAATGTTAAAATGAGATTGTTTATTATCTTGCCAGAGTCTTTGAAATAATAAATCTTACAGTAAAATAAGTATTTAGTTGATTTTATTTGAAATATGTTGTAGGCTGGTAGGATTATACTTTCTTTTGTTTCACAGTCTTCATTTCTTAAGTTTTTTTCATTCTTGATACCATGTTAAAAACTTTGTTTGATCTTTTCATTTAACAAGTATTTTTCTTTATCAGCTTTTTCTCTGTTCAAAATTTAATGTTTAATATCTTTAGTTTATTTTGGTTTTAAACATTTTGGCCCTCTTTATAACATTAAATAAAATATAAAAATATATAAGGAGTTAATGATGGCTCTCAACTTTTCAGTTTATCAAAAGGACTTTCTTGAAGCTATAAACAGTATGCAAAACATTTGTAATAAAAAGGGAACTCTAGCTATTTTAGCTAATGTACTTATAGATACAGTTGATAATGGCATTCTTGTTACTGGAACTGATTTAGAGGTTGGATTGAGAATTTTTGTTCCTGCAGAAGTCATTGGTAATGGTAGTATAACCTTACCATCAAAAAAACTTTTCGAAATATTGAGAGAATCGGGTACAAACTTTATATCATTAGAGGAGTTGGATAATTATTGGATAAACATAAAATCAGGTGCCAGCACTTACAATCTAGCCGGAGTTGCAAGTGAAGAGTTTCCTGAGTTTCCTGAGTACAGCAACGACGGTTTTGTTTCTATTGAATCTTTTTATTTTTTAGAACTTATTGAGAAATGTATTTTTTCTATCGCTAACGAACAAGAAAATATCTATTCTTTAACTTCGGCTTTATTGGAATGTGAAGTTTTAAAAGACAGGAATTTTTTGAAAATGATTTCCTCCGATGGGCATAGATTATCAATTATACGCAAAGAAGTTTTGAAAGATATTGGAAAGTTGCAGCTCAACGACGTTACATTGATTCCGAAAAAAGGTTTAACTGAATTCAAGAGATTTTGTGAACAAAGAGATCTTATAGAGGTGTTGTTTGAAGAAAAACAGTTGGTGGTTAAAGACAATAGGTCTGTAATGATTATAAGATTGAAAAGCGGTGAATTTCCTCAGTATGGGTCAATTGTAGATGCAGTTGAATTATCCAGTTGTCTTAAAATTAAAAGACTTCCCTTTTTAGAGTCTTTGAAAAGAATTAATATTTTCACCGAAGACGTTTTTCATACAATTCAACTCCGCGTAGAGAACAATTTAATGATTTTATCTTCACAAAACTCAGAGCTTGGCAACGCGAAAGATGAGCTTAATGTGGAATATAGTGGGGATCCTCTCACTTTAGGATTCAATTGTAGGTATTTTATTGAATCTCTTCAGGTGATGGAAGGTGAGGTTATTGAGGCATATATCAACTCCAATAGTAGCCCTTGTTTAATGAAATCTGATTCAGACGCTGGCTTCATAAGCATAATTATGCCGATGCAACTATAAATCTTTAAAATAAGGAAAATGAAGTGGTAGACGAAAAAAAAGAGTATGGCGCTGAACAGATTCAAGTTTTAGATGGACTTGAAGCCGTTAGAAAACGCCCATCTATGTATATAGGTAATACCTCGGAAGAAGGCTTGCATCATCTCATTTGGGAAATCGTTGATAATAGTATTGATGAGGCTCTTGCTGGCCACTGTAATCAAATACTCGTTACTATACATGAAGATAATTTTGTTTCTGTTGAAGACAACGGTAGAGGTATACCTGTAGAAAAGCATCCAACAGAAAACATGACAGCTTTAGAGTTGGTAATGACAACTCTCCATGCGGGAGGAAAGTTCGATCACCAGAGTTATAAAGTTTCTGGGGGATTGCATGGTGTTGGAGTTTCAGTGGTAAACGCACTTTCAACTGATTTATCTGTTGAAATTAAAAGAAACAAAAAAATATATAGGCAGGAATATCAAAGGGGAATCGTTGTAACCGAACTTAAAGTTGTAGGAGAATCAGAGAAAACAGGTACAAAGATCTCTTTCAGAGCAGACTCTGAAATTTTTAAGGATTGCAATATTTTCAACTATGAAACAGTAAAAAACAGACTAAGAGAGTTGAGTTATCTCAATAAAGATTTGCGAATATATCTTAAGGATGAAAGAACTGGGGAAGAAGATAGATTTCACGCTTCAGGAGGGTTGGTATCGTATGTCGAGTATTTAAACAGAAATAGAACGACAATATTTGATAGCCCTATTTATATTCAAGGGTTTAAAGATAATGTTGAAGTTGAGATTGCCCTACAACATTTCGATGGATATTCCGAACGTCTTTTTTCCTTTGTGAACAATATTAACACTAAGGAAGGCGGAAGCCACGTCGTAGGATTCAGGTCAGCGTTAACAAAGTGTATCAATAGATACGCCAATGATGACATGATTCCAAAAAACATGAGAGAAAAAATGGGAGGTGATGATGTAAGGGAAGGTTTGACATGTGTCATCTCGGTCAAGGTTGCAAACCCTCAGTTCGAGGGTCAGACAAAGACAAAACTCGGTAATAGTGAAGTTAAATCAGTAGTAGAATCCATATGTAGCGAAAAGCTTACATTATTTCTTGAACAAAACCCAGGAGTTGCAAAACGAATTTTAGCAAAGGTGGTAGAAGCTGCACGAGCAAGGGAGGCTGCGAAGAGAGCGAGAGATTTATCCCGTAAAAAGGGTTCTACAAGCATTTTGATGGCAGGAAAACTTGCTGAATGCCAAGAAAAAGATCCTTCTAAAAGGGAAATATTTATTGTAGAGGGAGATTCCGCTGGGGGATCAGCCAAACAGGGAAGAGATAGAAGCAACCAGGCAATTTTACCTTTAAGGGGAAAAATTCTTAACGTGGAAAAAGCTCGGTTCGATAGGATTCTCTCAAGCGACGAAATTAAGCACCTTATCAGTGCACTTGGTTGCGGCATAGGCAATGAAGACTTTGATATCAATAATTTGCGATATCATAAAATTATCATAATGACAGATGCCGACGTTGATGGAGCACACATAAGAACCCTTCTTCTAACGTTCTTTTACAGACAAATGACTCCACTGGTTGAGAATGGATTCGTTTATATAGGTCAACCTCCGCTGTTTAGGTTGGGAAAAGGAAAAAGCGAGTTTTACTTTCACGACGAAAAACAACTTAATAGTTTTTTGTTTGAACAATCAAGCCAACAATTAACTGTTACCATACCTGGTGTGGATCAAAAAGTACTCGAAGGTATAGATCTAAAGAATTTTCTTGAAGATCTCGCATCTTTCAGCAAGCTATTGGATTTTCTCTCTCGGTTAAACTTACAATCGGACTTACTGGTTTCTCTTTTTGAAAACAATGTAAAAAGTGCTGATCAGTTTAAAGATGAAGATTTCGTTGCAGATTTAAAAGACAAACTCGTGGTTGATAACATTAAGGCTGGTGTGTTACGAATTTGCCGTTGGCGACCAGATTGCTACGAGTTTGATATAGTGTTAAATATGACCACCCAAACAAAAGCCACTATTGGACCGAGTATACCTCTAATCAGCGAATACCGAAGTGCTTTAGGCACGTACAATCGGATCAAGTCATTATTATGCTCAGAATATGTACTAACCTTTGCTGGAAAAGGAATATCGAACAAAGTGGAAACTGCTTCCGACTGGACTGAACTACTCAAAAAAATTAAAGAAGAATCATTTAAGGGAAGCCATTTACAGAGATATAAGGGACTTGGCGAAATGAATCCGGAACAGCTGTGGGAAACCACCATGAATCCATCAAACAGAAATCTTCTCAAAGTGACCATAGAAGATACAGAAAAAGCTGATGAGATTTTTAGCACCTTAATGGGTGATAAAGTAGAACCAAGGCGAGATTTCATCCAAAATCACGCATTGGAAATAGACGAGTTAGATATTTGATATGAATTTTTTTAAAAGTTACTTCAACCTAAATTTATCATTATCATAATGGAACAATCATCAACTATTTTCATAGAAAAAGAACTTCGCCGCTCTTACCTTGAGTACGCGATGAGCGTTATCATTGGAAGAGCTTTGCCAGATGTAAGAGACGGTCTAAAACCAGTACATCGGCGAGCTCTTTTCGCGATGAGAGAGCTCGGAGTTTTTCATAACAGACCTTATGTAAAATCCGCGAGAATTGTAGGTGATGTGATCGGCAAGTACCATCCTCACGGAGATACAGCTGCCTATGATACCATTGTCAGGATGGCGCAACCGTTTTCAATGAGATACCCCTTGGTCGACGGCCAGGGGAACTTTGGTTCTCTTGATGGAGACTCGCCAGCGGCGATGCGATACACCGAAGCGAGAATGACAAAAATTGACAGGGAAATTGTTGAGGATCTTGACAAAGAAACTGTCGACTGGACACCTAACTACGACAATTCTCTCGTAGAGCCTTCGGTTATGCCGAGCAAAGTTCCTAACTTACTCGTTAATGGATCTTCAGGCATAGCAGTAGGGATGGCGACAAATATCCCACCTCACAATTTGTCAGAAGTTCTTAACGCTCTGATTACAGTCATAGATGACCCCAACGTCACTGTTCATCAAATTTTCAATATCATTTCCGGTCCAGACTTTCCTACTGGAGGGATCATCTGTGGAAGAGCTGGGATAAGAGAAGCGTATGAGACAGGAAAAGGTGTCGTCGTTATTAGATCAACAACACATGTGGAAAGAGACAAAGACGGGAAGCGAGAGGCAATAATTATAACCGAAATTCCTTATCAGGTGAACAAAGCTTCTCTCGTGGAAAAAATAGCAGAACTTGTAAAAGAGAAAAGGATAACAACGATAACTGAAGTGCGAGATGAATCTGATAGACAGGGTTTAAGGGTTGTTATCGAAATTAAGAAAGATGAAAATCCTGATGTACTTCTCAATCAGCTTTTCTCAATGACCCAAATGCAAAAGTCATTTGGTATTATTTTTCTCGCTATTGTTAACAACAAACCAGAGATTCTCAACATCAAGCAAATTCTTGAGCATTTTATTTCACATCGAAAATCCGTTGTTTATAGAAGAACAGCCTTTGAGTTGAAAAAATCCGAAGAAAAAGCGCATTTACTACAAGGATTGAATATAGCCGTAAACAACTTGGATGAAGTAATACTATTGATCAAATCTGCTGAGAACCCAGCAGAAGCTAAAAAGGGTCTTATTGCAAGGTTTGAACTGAGTGAGGCACAGGCGCAGCATATTCTTGAGATGCGCTTACAGAGACTGACAGGACTTGAACGAGATAAAATTGTCTTAGAATACAAAGAAATAACCGAAGAAATTTCTAGACTGCGCAGCATACTGTCAGACGATCAGAGAATTCTAGACATCATAAAGGAAGAGTTTACGTCTCTCAAGGAACAGTATGGAGACGAACGTAGAACGCAAATAATCGATATGTCCGATGAAATTCTTCCAGAAGATCTCATCGCTGCCGAGGATATGGCGGTTACGATCACACACACTGGATATATAAAAAGAAATCCAGTAAATCTTTACAGATCGCAACAAAGAGGTGGAAAAGGAATCACAGGAGTTAAGAATATAGAGGAAGATTTTGTCACAAACCTTTATGTTGCTTCAACTCTTGACACTTTTCTCTTTTTTACCAGCCACGGGAAAATATTTTGGAGAAAGGTTTATCAACTCCCCCTGGCAGGAAGGACCGCAAGAGGTAAAGCAATTGTAAATCTTTTAGCACTTGCCGAGAACGAGAAGTGTGCCGCAGTTCTACCCATAAGTTCTTTTGAGAATGAAGATAATAAAAAAAGCATTCTTATGGTAACGAAATACGGCCGCATTAAGAAAACGAATCTAAAGGAGTTCAGTAGACCAATATCAAGAGGAAAGAAAGCTTTAACTATTAATGAAAACGACGAAATTATTGGTTCATACTTGTTGAATGGAAATGACACTGTTCTGCTCGTCACAAAAAATGGAATGTGTATTCATTTTAGTGAAAACGACGTCCGCGAAATGGGCAGGTCAGCCGCAGGGGTGAAGGGTATAAGTCTTTCTACGGGAGATTTCGTCGTTAGTGCAATCGTCATAAATTCTCAAAAATCAATACTTATCGTAACGGAAAATGGTTATGGAAAAAGAAGCCCCATTTCTGAGTATAGACTTCAAAGGCGTGGAGGAAAAGGAATAATAGGAATTAAAAAAAGCAGAAGAAATGGTGATGTTATAGCTGCAAAGCAGGTAGATGACGAAGACCAGGTCATAATCGTTGCAGATACTGGAAAAATGATAAGAATTGATTTAGAATCGGTGCGTGTAATCGGGCGCACAACGATGGGTGTGACACTTATTAACCTTGAGGAAAGTGAAAAAGTTGTTGATATTGATACCATCGCTAAAAGCAAAATTGACGATGAGTTTCAAGAGGAGATCATTGGTTGATACTGGCTATATTTTATAGTTTTTGGGTTCAATATTGTACTGATGAATTTTGTAGTTGATAATACGAAGACTTGTATCAAGATCTTTAGCGGTTTTGGTCTGATTCCCGTTATTTCTCTTTAAGCCTTCTATGATGAGCTCCTTCTCGAAATTTTCAACAGCAACGGAAAGAGATAGAGGTTTTTCTTTGCCAGAAGCTCCGGCGGTCTGCAGTGTAGGTGGGAGATGGATTCCCTTTATGGTGTCTCCATCACAGATAATAACTGCCCTCTCCATGCAGTTTTGCAGCTCTCGAACATTTCCTGGCCAATGGTACTGAATCAGCATATCGATTGCTGACGTTGAAATGCGCCTTATTTTTTTAAAGTTTTCTCTAGAGAACTTTTCCAAGAAAAACTCCGCAATAAGAAGGATATCCGTCCTCCGTTCACGCAAGGGAGGCATGTATATCGGAAAAACATTTAATCGATAATAAAGGTCTTCTCTGAAATAGTTCTCTGAAACAGCCTTTTCCAGGTCTTTATTCGTTGCCGCAACCAACCGAACGTCACAGGAAAGTTGTTGAGTAGATCCTAAGCGTTGAAAAACCCTTTCTTGTACAACATTAAGGAGCTTGATTTGCACTGAAGGACTAATTTCTCCAATTTCATCGAGAAAAAGGGTGCCCCCTTCGGCTAACTCAAATCTGCCAATTTTTCTTTCGGTAGCACCTGTAAATGCTCCTTTTTCGTGACCAAAAAGTTCACTCTCCAAAAGAGTTTCCGGGAGAGCCGAGCAGTTCACAACAACAAAAGGTTTGCCTTTTCTCTTTCCATTGTAGTGAAGAGCCTTAGCGACAAGCGTTTTCCCGGTACCTGACTCCCCCCTCAGCAAGACCGTAGCGTTTGAATCAACGACACGGTGTATCATTTCATATACATCCTGCATCCTGCTTGAACTGCCAACAATGTCATCGATCTTGTTTCTACCGGAAAGCTCTCGACGAAGTTTGAGGTTCTCGTTTTGTAAATCCTCGGTTTCCCTCTTAACTTTTTGTATTCGAACAACGGTCTGCGCTATTATCGTCGAGAGAATGGTTAAAAAGCGTAAATCGTTATTAGACTGTTCTCCAATTCCATCCTGGTAGAAACGATCAATACTTAAGGCTCCGATGACATTCTGGCCATCCTTGATCGGAACACAAAGAAAGGATTTCTTTTGTTCAGCAAGCTGGCTTCTCGCTTTAGTTCTATTGAGGAACAAAGGTTCATCTGAGATTTGAGGAACAATGATTGGTTGGCCGGTAGACACAACTCTGCCTGTGATTCCCTCTCCTATCTTGTATTTTCCACGCTTTTTCTCTTCACTGCTGATGCCGTGAGCAACCTCTATTTCTAATTTTCCCGTACGTGGGTGGATAATGGTGACGGTTCCGTTTTCCATTCCCTTGAGATCGCAAAGAATTTTTAAACAACTTTCAAGACATTCACGAACCTCAAGAGACCCCGCCAACTGCTTGGTGATCTCATAAAAGACGGTAAGATCTTCAAGTTTTTTTGAAATTTCAGAAACAGATGGCATATTTATCACAATGAAAAAATTAACAAGTTAAAAGTATGTGTTGGGGGCAATATAACAAAAAACGAAAAACATTTCGAATTTTTATTACAATACTGTGCGGTAATTAATATACACATTTTGCTCAGTGATTATTGACAGAAAAAATTTATGATGGTACAAGAACGGCTGCACGGAGGAATGGCCGAGAGGTTTAAGGCGGCGGTCTTGAAAACCGTTGTACGAAAGTACCGTGGGTTCGAATCCTACTTCCTCCGCCAGACATGAAGTTTTTAACTGGAGAGGTGACCGAGAGGCCGATGGTGCTCGCCTGCTAAGCGAGTGTGGGGGTAAAACTCCACCGAGGGTTCGAATCCCTCCCTCTCCGCCAGAAACGAATAGCCGCCTTGGGTTTCTCAAAACCCGAGGCGGCTATTTTTATTATTACAAGCCCCAAAGGAGGTCGGCCTTTATCCAACCGATCAAACCTGAGTCGTGTTTAACTTTGACCCAGCCATCCTTCTTTTCAACCACGGAAAAAACGACCCCGTAAAAGGCATTACCGATTATTGTACTGTTTGTTGTTGGAGAACTTCGGATGTTAATTGCCTGTTCTTCATTTTTGTTAGCCTTGACGATGACATTGTGCTTAGAGGAGATAAGCGATTTATGGACCCAACCAGAATCGTTTTCAAAATCCTTTATGTTAACCCAATCACCCTGCTTTTTTACAACCGTGACAGGAAAGCCGTTGTTGAGTTCCCAAAGCACCCTTGAAGATTTCTCCGGAGCTTGTCGCAAGGATACTTGGTCACCTTGAATACTTACAGTTTTAGCGTTTGCCAGGGAAAAAACAAAGGTTGAAAGTGCAAATCCCAAGAGGAGACAGGGGAGGGTTGTTTTTGTTTTCATGCGATTTGTTTTTAAAAGGTACTTATTGGCGGTTACACATCAACAGATTGCTGACACGCTCCAAGTCGTCAGGAGAGTAGAAATCGATTTCTATCTTTCCTCTCCCCGAGGAGTGATGGATTGTAACTTTCGAGTTGAGATGATTTGTGAGGTCAATAGCCAGAGCAGTACAATACGAAGGTGATATTTCTCTGTTTTGTGGTTTGTCCGCCTTAACGCGAGCCGGAGCTGAAAGCCTTTTAACCATTTTTTCTGTTTGTCGCACGGAAAGGCTGTTTTTGATGATACTGTCCCTTGCCTCAAGAAGTTTAATCGGCTCATCCACCAATCGAATGAGAGACCTGGCGTGTCCTTCAGACAAAAGTCCCTCGGTGATGTCTCTCTGAATCGAATCCGGGAGTTTAAGGAGGCGCAAAAGATTAGACACTGTGGATCGTTGTTTGCCCACCTTGCTCGCCGTCTCTTCCTGTGTGTACCCAAAATTTTCAATAAGCTTTCTGTACGCCTCGGCTTCTTCGAGGGGGTTAAGGTCCGTACGTTGAATGTTCTCAATAAGCGCCATCTCGAGCCTTGTGGTATTATCGTCCACGTCAGCTACCACAACTGGTACTTTTTTTAACCCCACAATCTTAGAAGCACGAAGTCGACGTTCACCAGCAATCAGTTCATAGTTTGCAGAATCTTTGCACGCTGTGACAATAAGAGGCTGGATTATGCCTTTTTCCCTTATGGACTGTGCGAGATTCTCGAGTTCAACTTCGTCAAAGTGTTCTCTTGGTTGAAATTTGTTCGGCAGAATTGCCTCAATATCACACTCAAAAAACCTTTCCTTCTCTTCGCCAAAAAGGAGTCCCACGCCCTGCCCAAGACCAAGTTTTTTTGACATTGTCTCAACCTTGCTTATTTAAAAATTCAATCGCTAAATTGTTGTAGGCGGTTGCTCCAGTAGATGAACCGTCGTACTCAAAAACTGTTTTCCCATGACTTGGGCACTCACTTAATCTCACATTACGAGGAATAACTGTTGAAAATAACTGGTTCTTGAAATGCAATTTAATCTCATCCGACACCTGGTGGGTGAGTTTGTTGCGTTTGTCGAACATCGTTAAAACTATACCCTCAATAAATAGTGAGGAGTTCAGGTTTTTTTTCACAGAACGGATGGTGCTGACAAGTTGAGCAAGCCCCTCAAGGGCAAAATACTCGCACTGCAGGGGGATGATAACCGACGTTGCAGCCGTCAGGGCGTTTATTGTCAACAGCCCCAGGGAAGGGGGGCAATCGACAAGAACATAATCGTATTGAGGGGGCAGGGAGGAGACAATTGATCTCAGTCGTGTCTCCCTGTTGTTTAAGGAAAACAACTCAAGTTCCGCTGCAACAAGGTCTATGCTGCTGGGAATTATCGAGAGATTTTTTACCTCTGTCGGGAGTGTCACCTCCTCGGAAACACACTGATCTGTAATCAAGTGGTAGAGGTGGCGGGGGGTGTTTTTTGCCTTAACCCCAACTCCACTCGAGGCATTGCCTTGCGGGTCAGAGTCAATTATCAAAACCCTTTTACCGTGGTGAGCAAGTCCAGCTGCAAGGTTTATGGTTGTTGTTGTTTTACCAACTCCACCTTTTTGGTTTGCGACGGCGACAACCTTTGGTTGGTGATCCATTACTGACTCCACTGTTGAGGTGTCCAAAATGATTTTTTGGTTTGTACCACACTTCAACAGGAACTTCCCTAGTTTTTAGCACCTCACTACCGGAAACCTGTCATAAAAACAAAAAACTGCGTTTAACAACAATAAATGGGTGGTGGAATCGCGCCACCAGGGTACTTACCCCCAGAGGGGATTACGGGTCCTTGGGTTGCGGGCGGAGGCCATCCTTAGTTAATACCCTGCACTAAACCCCAGTTTGTTGTGTTTCACGTGAAACACGAGGGTGTGTGGGTCGCAGGGTGGGTTGGGTAACGAAACAGGATAAGAACTCATCTGCTGATTAAGGACAGTTAAAAAATATTGGGCCGTGGGTTGACCTGAGTGCAAAAAAGGTTGTGAGCGCGGGGCATGAAAGAGGGTAGGACAAAAACCACCGAGAGACGAAAGCCAAGAAAAGACAAGCCCCCCTAATGACTTTTTTGGCGATTTAAAAGCCGGTCAAGCGATCAGATTAAATGATATAGGGGTGGGGTTTGGTTGTATGTTGCCGATATTGTTACTTATTGTTTGTTAAAAACTACAAAATCAGATAAGCTGCATTCCATTGTTCATTGCTATGGTGTTTATCGTGTTAAATACTAACAAGGAGGGTGTGGCAGGAACCTCTTAAGAGGAGGTTGTCTGCTGTCAACAGGTCAGTGTTCTGTATCCGGTAAACTCCTTAGCTTCAGCACATACCGTTCATAACAAAAAAAAAACCCACGGTTGTAAGACCGTGGGTTTTTTGTATCTGGCGTCCCCAACCGGATTCGAACCGGTGTTGTCGGCGTGAAAGGCCGATGTCCTGGACCTGGCTAGACGATGGGGACCAAATTTCTGGTGGGTCGTGCGCGACTTGAACGCGCGACTCTCTGATTAAAAGTCAGATACTCTACCGACTGAGTTAACGACCCGAAGAGTCCGTCTATATACTCGCTCAAAAAGACTCTGTCAATAGCTTTTTGCCTGGGTAAAGTGTAGAATTCTTATCACTGACTTTAAGTAGGAGAAGGATTGAAGGCATACGGGAGCGGGAATAAAAACGTTGAGGGCTTGAGAGCGCCGGAGTATATGGAGGCATGAAAATGTGGTATTGCTGCAGGAACGGGGTTGATAAAGAGAGGTGAGAAGATGAGCTTTCTTAAGGGGAATGCGAGTTTTGTTTGTTTTTCCGTGGAAGGAGAAATGTCTGATAATTCGGCGGACTATGTCGCAAAAAGAGTTGCCGCGTATTCCTTCAAGGAGATCGATGACACCTATGATGAGAGTTCTATTGGGTGGGTTTCTGTCCACAATATGTTTGATGCCTCTTTTGCATACGCTTCTTTTTTGGTAGGCAATTACATCGTGTTTTCCTTGCGAGTAGACGAGAGAAAAGTATCTCCGGCGATACTAAAGAAGTTTGTCCTCAAAGAGGAGGAGAAGGTACGAAATGAGCGTCAAGTTCCGCGACTGAGTCGCTCAACGCGGTTACAGATTAAGGAGAGGGTTCATAGCGAACTAATAAGAAAGGCGTTTCCTGTCCCTGCTGTCTATGACCTGTGCTGGAATCTTGCCGAGTCACGGCTGCTGGTCTTCACTACAAACAAAAAAGTACATTCATTGGTTGAGGATTTCTTCAAGGAATGCTTCGGATTGTTGTTGCGACAACAAATTCCTTTTGTCCTCGCTGAGACGATTGTGAATGAAGCGGATAGAGTTGTGCTGGATGCAATAAAAAACGATACCTTTTTAGGTTGATAGCTGGACTGGGTATCAACTTGCGTCCGATGCAACCATAATGGGTGCAGAGTAGACAACGTTCAATTTTCACCAAGGATGATGTGAGCCCATGGATTTAGTAGATTTGATGGTGGAGAAGCGATTCTTCGGGCAAGAATTTCTCACCTGGTTGTGGTGGAAAAGCGAAGAGCGAGGTGGAACGATTTCTGTTAAAGACATCGGAGATATCGCGATTTCTTTCGAAAAACACATGCTACTCGAGTCGGGCGAGGGCGAGTCGAGCGAGAAGCTCATCTGTTCGGGTCTGCAAACAGAACTTCGAGAGGCCAGGACTGGTTTGGTTGTGGGGAAGAAACTTGAACAGGCGAGAATCGTTTTGACTTTGGATAGCTATGAATATAGTTTTACCCTGAGTGGTTCTCTGATGGAGTTTCGTAATGTAAGACTCCCCAAGACGGAGGAATCTGAAAAGGATGCTTCCCAATCAGGAGAGGAGGTGGAGGGTAATATTCTCGAACGGGCCTATTTGTTTGAAAACTTGTTGAAAATCATCAGAGCACTCTTTGCGCACTTTTTGGAAATCCGCATCGGTGAGGCATGGCCTGAGCAGGTGCTGGCGATTCGTCGCTGGGTTGCCAAAAACGCTTCCGCCTAGTGTGAAAAAAAGTATTAGGGATTGAGAATGGATTTCGAGACGGTTATCGGCCTGGAGGTGCATATTCAACTCAAGACGGCCACGAAAATTTTTTGTGGTTGTTCCACGAAGTTTGGAGCAGCACCCAACACCAATGTTTGTCCTGTTTGTCTTGGCCTTCCTGGGGTATTACCGGTTCTCAACAGAAAAGTCGTTGAATGTGCCATTAAACTCGGCCTGGCGACAAACTCAGAAATACAGGGATTGAGCCAGTTTGCCAGGAAAAATTACTTTTACCCGGATTTACCCAAAGGATACCAGACATCTCAGTTTGACCAACCAATCGTCGGTAAGGGATACGTTCACATTGAGGTAGCGGGAACAGCCAAAACAATCGGGGTCACCAGGATTCACATGGAGGAAGACGCCGGGAAGCTCAATCATGATGAACAGGATGATTTCTCATTAGTTGATCTTAACCGCACTGGCACCCCCCTTCTGGAAATTGTCTCTGAGCCTGATATGCGTTCCTCCGAGGAGGCGGTAGCCTACCTGAAAAAGTTACACTCTATTGTAAGGTATCTGGACATTTGCGACGGAAACATGCAGGAAGGAAGTTTTCGCTGTGATGCCAATATTTCCTTGCGACCCAAAGGGAGCGACACGTTCGGAACGAGAACCGAACTGAAAAACATGAATTCCTTCCGTCATGTACAGAACGCTCTCGAATATGAAGTTCGTCGTCAACGTGATTTGTTGTTGGAGGGAAAAGAAGTAACTCAGGAAACTCTGCTCTGGAATCCCGATAAAAACATCACCGAGTCGATGAGGGGCAAGGAAGATGCACACGATTACCGATATTTTCCTTGCCCTGATCTTGTCCCTGTGGAGATAGATCCCTTGTGGGTTGAGGAAATCCGTGCGGATATCCCAGAACTACCGGATCAGAGGAAAAGGCGATTTATTGAAAACTTGGCTCTTTCGGTCGAGGATGCCGCGTTGTTGACCTCAGAAAGGGAGCTTGCCGATTTTTTCGAGCAGACCATAGGCTATGGCGCTCAGCCGAAGAGAGCGGCGAATTGGATTATGACTGAGTTGCTCAAGGAATTGAAGGGTGAGTCGATTTCCACGTGCAAGGTCGCACCACGACAGTTGGCCTCGTTGTTCTCGCTTGTCGACCAGGGAACCATAAATGGAAAGATTGCCAAAACGGTTTTTGCTGCGATGATGAACGGCGGTGAAGATCCGCAATCCATAGTTTTGAGGCAAAACCTGTCTCAGGTTGCGGACGAAGACGAACTCCTTGAGCAGGTCCGGACCATTCTGAGCGATTTTCCTCAACAGGCTGAGGATTACCGTAACGGGAAAACCAAGCTGCTGGGATTTTTCGTGGGGCAACTCATGCAACGAACCAAGGGAAAGGCCAATCCAGCGCTTGCCAACGATCTTTTCACCAGGGAGCTGGGGTGATTTTTCTGGAGTTGCGCGGTGGACAAGGAACTCTGGCAAAAAAAGGGTGAGGGGCATCGTGGTCGCCTTCGGGACCGATTTCTCTCTAATGGTCTCAATGGGTTCAGCGAAACCGAGGTCCTCGAATTCCTACTCACCTTCGGAACGCCTCGTAGCGACTGTAAGGAGCCTGCCCGACGACTGCTGAAAAAGTTCGGGACATTCTCAAAGGTTATCGAAGCTCCTCTTGCAGCCTTGACCGAGGTGTCCGGGGTTGGGCCCAAAAATGGCTTTGCCCTTCATTTCGTTCAGGCTGTGGCCAACTATTATTTGAAAGAGCGGTTGACGGGCAGGCTGTATATCAACTCATCACAAGAGGTCATTGAGTACCTGAGCCATTCCCTTCGAGGTTTGAAGAAGGAGGTCCTCCTGGTGATCTACCTGGATGCCTCCCACGCCATCATCGATTCAGCCGTGGCGGCGGAGGGAACCTTGACCGTAAATACTGTATACCCAAGGGAAATAATTAAAAAGGCTCTTGAGTATCACGCCGCTGCACTCATTATTGCTCACAACCACCCATCCGGTTCCTTGCAACCCTCATCGCAGGACGTGCGCTTGACCAAAAACCTGATCCTGTTGAGCAGTGCCATGCAAATGCAACTCCTGGATCATATCATCATAGGTGACGGGTCATATAGCTTTGCTGATAGCGGGAGAATGGATGAATTGCGTACGGCTTGTTCCTCCTTGCTGAATTCACTGTAAATTTTGACATCTCTCTACTTGCACGTTCCGTTTTGTCGCCACAAGTGCAACTACTGCGATTTTCCGTCTGTCGTTGTCCCTCACAGTTTTTTCAAGCGGTACATTGATGCCCTTGGTCAAGAAATGATCACCACCGCATCCCGTTACGAAAACGTCTGCGTGGACAGTCTCTTTGTCGGCGGAGGAACCCCGACACTGCTGCCGGCATCGTTAATGGGCAATCTTATCAAAGAAGCCCTGGTGGCATTCACATTTAGCCGAGGGGCTGAAATAACCGTTGAGGCAAATCCTGGCACTGTCGACGAAGAGTATTTTCATCAACTGCTTGCGGTTGGCGTCACCAGGATTTCGCTGGGAGTACAGAGTTTTTCCGAAAGCGATCTGAACATCCTCGGAAGAATTCATCGGGTAAGTGATGCGAAAGAGGCGTTTGCTGCGGCGAGACGGGCGGGTTTTGTCAATATCAATCTCGACCTCATGTATGGTTTACCGGGACAATCGAGAAAAGAGTGGAGCAACAGCTTGCTGCAGGCCATGCATCTGGGCCCTGAGCATCTTTCCCTGTATCAACTTACTGTCGAGGAGAAAACCCCCTTGAGGTTGGCTTTGGCTGAAGGGCGGTTGGTTCTGCCTGAAGAGCGAGAGATCCTTGCTATGGATGATATAACCGAGGATCTCTGCCACACCTTCGGATACGGGCACTACGAAATTTCCAATTATGCACGACCGGGTTATCACTGCCGACATAACTGCAATTATTGGCACAATGGAGAATATGTGGCTTGTGGGGCGGCTGCTGTAAGCTATCTTGACGGCGCCAGGGAAAGGCGAGAACCTGATCCCTTTCGCTATGTCACCCTCATTGAAAACGGATCCTCACCGCTGGTGGAGAGCGAACATCTCTCGTCAGAAGAGTCATTCCGAGAGACGGTTGTCCTGGGGTTGAGAATGGTGGATGGGCTTGAAAGGGCAGTTTTGAAAAACCGTTTCGGTCTCGACATCGTAACCCACTATGGGCACGTATTACGGCGATTGGTCGATCAACAACTCGTCGAGTTGACAACCACCCGCCTTCGTTTGACCAAACTGGGAAGACGGTTTGCCAATCTTGTTATGGCCGACTTGGTTTAAAGGCTGAGATAATCTTCCGGGAGCTGTCCTGCCGATTCCAGGCCGTTGATCGAACTGTTGATATGGACCTCGACCGCTTTGGCGGCCCTGTCGGCGTCCCGTGCGACGAGAGCCGAAAGAATCGCCTCATGTTCGGAGGTGGGTCGGTACTCCAGCTTGTAAAAGGGATCATAAAGAATGAGAAAGATTCTTGTCCGGTCAAGGAGTTCTTTTATGTAGGAGTACAAGACTTTGTTGCCGCTCATCTCGGCGATTTTCAGGTGCAGGCTGTCGTTGGCGGCGTAGTACTCATCGAGGTTGCTTTCGTCAAAGACCTCGGTTTCCATACTTATAAGTGCTCTCAATTCCTCAAGTTGTTTTGGTTTTATACGGGGGCAGGCAAGCCTGACCGCCATCATTTCCAACTGTGCACGAACAAGAAAGGTCTCCTCGATTTCTTTTTGTGTTGGTGTAATAACAAAGGCGCCGCGATTGGGAATGCTATTAACGAGACCTTCGGCTTCCAATCGTTTGATGGCGCTACGTACGGGAGTTCTGCTTACTCCGAGCTGCTGGGCCAACGCCACTTCCACCAACTGGCTGCCTTGTTTGATGTAACGCTTACGGATGGCGGTTTTCAACTTCCTGTAAACAGCATCTTCGGAATTAATTTTTCTGGGGAGAACCATAGATTGTCGGAAAAATGGAAAAGGTCAGTGGGGACTTCCTCGGGAGAGCTTTTCGCCTTGCCTCCGGCGAGGGCGCACTATAGGGGAAGCAGCGTAAATTCATGCCTCGCGGGCTTATTCTGCCATCGGCAACCGGCCAACTATTTTTGCACTATACACGAAAAATGTTGACACACCACAGCCAAATAACGTACTAATTTTGTGTCCAATCATTGTATACAATATTTCGTCAAAATGAAAGTGTTTTGTTGCTGGTGAGGGTTTGATCGGGGGCGATCTCCTCCACCGGCGTTCTGATAACTTTGCAAGCAGGTACTTCCATGATCAACAAACTCATCGCCAGTTTACTCCCGCATATGCCCAAAAGCCTTGTCTGGATGTTTTCAAAGGAATACATTGCTGGGGAGAATCTTGCTCAAGCGATTGTCAACGCGAAAAAACTCAATGCCCAGGGGATCATGACCACTCTTGATGTCCTTGGAGAATTTATCACTTCTCTTGACGAGGCGGAGGCCAATAAGAGAGAATACCTCGAGGTCATCGAAACGGCGGAGAGGGCGGGTGTCATGGGGAATTATTCTTTGAAACCGACCTTTTTCGGATTGTTGATCGACAAGAAAGTCGCTTTTGCCCACATCCGTGAGATTGTGGCCAAGGCGGCGGTGTATGGCAATTTCGTGCGCATTGACATGGAGGATTCGCCCTGCACCGATATGGAGATTGAACTCTATCGCCAATTGAAGGCTGAATATCCCGCCAATGTCGGCTTGGTTATCCAGGCCTACCTCAAGCGCACCGCCCGTGACCTTGAGGAATTGCGCGATATCAACCTGCCCGGATCTCCGGTTAATCTTCGTGTGTGTAAGGGCATATACGTAGAACCGGAAGCGATTGCCTACAAGAAATACCACGAGATAAAC
>CAZDYX010000008.1:18786-21815 GCA_964509775.1 uncultured Desulfobulbia bacterium
GAAGGCAAGGAGTATATGTTCCAGCAGAACATGTATCCGGCAATTGCTACCCACGATCTTCCGATCATCGAGGGAAGCTACCAACTCATCGAAAAATATAAGGTTCCTCGTCAAGCATATGAATTTCAAATGCTCTATGGGGTAACGCCGTCGCTGAGAAAATCGATTCTTGATCGAGGCCACCGCATGCGTGTCTATGTTCCTTTCGGCAAGCAATGGTTTGGTTATTGTACAAGGCGTCTCAAGGAAAATCCGCAAATGGCCGGAGTTATTCTCAAAGCGTTGTTCAAAAAAGGGTGAGCCGCCCTCTGGGGAGTCGAGGGGGGAGATCCAAAAGAAATGACGTCGTTGCATTATTATAGAACGACACAAAGAAGAGGACTGTATGGCCAGGCAGAAACTAAAGGCGATCGTGATCAACCGGGATTGGTGCAAAGGGTGCGGGATCTGTGTGCATCTGTGCCCCAAGAAGGTGCTGGAACTGGACACCAAGGATAAGGCAGTGGTGATGCGGCCGGAAGACTGCATCTGCTGCCGGATGTGCGAGCTGCGCTGTCCCGATCTCGCCATCGAGGTACAGACCGAGGAGGGCGAAAATGACTAAAAACATACGATTCATTCAAGGAAACGAGGCCTGCGTAGAGGGGGCGCTCTATGCCGGGCTCGACTTCTATGCCGGCTACCCGATCACCCCGTCGACGGAGATCGCCGAACACCTCTCGGAACGGCTGCCGCAACAGGGCGGTAAGTTCATCCAGATGGAGGACGAGATCGCCTCGATGTGTGCCATCATCGGCGCCTCGCTTACCGGCAAGAAGGTGATGACCGCCACCAGCGGGCCGGGATTTTCCCTCAAGCAGGAGGCCATCGGCTACGCCTGCATGGCGGAAATTCCCTGCGTTATTGCCAACGTTCAGCGGGGCGGCCCGTCCACCGGCAATCCCACCCATGTCAGCCAGGGCGATATCAATCAGGCGCGCTGGGGTACCCACGGGGATCATGCCATAATCGCCCTGACCGCTTCCAACCACCAGGATGTCTTTCAGATGACCGTCGACGCCTTCAACCTGGCCGAGACCTATCGCACCCCGGTAATTTTGTTGTTCGACGAGGTTATCGGCCATATGCGCGAGAAGCTGGTCATCCCCGAAAAGGGCGAGGTGGAGATCGTCGATCGTCTGCGTACTTCGGTTCCCAAGGACGTTGACTATCATCCCTACCTGCCGCGTGAGGACGGCCGTTTGCCGATGTCCGACTTCGGCGGCGAGCATCGCTACAATGTCACCGGCCTTTTTCACGACATGTGGGGATTTCCCTCCAACAACCCCAAGATCGTCAACGCCCTGTTACGCCACTTGGTGGATAAGATCGACAACAACGTCCACACCATCACCCGCTACAAGGAACATTTCCTGGAGGGGGCTGATTACATCCTGGTTTCCTACGGTTCCTCGGCTCGTTCCGCCATTCACCTGGCGCTGAACCGCCGCAACAAAGGGGAGAAGATCGGGGTGTTGGAACTGCAATCGATCTGGCCCTTTCCCAGCGAATTGGTAAAAGAAAAGTGTTCCAACGCCAAGGCGGTATTGGTGGTGGAGATGAACATGGGCCAGGTGCTTACCCAGGTCAAGGCGGCGGTACGCAATCCCGACCGCGTCTTTTTGGCCAACCGTATCGACGGAAAGCTGATCACCCCTTCAGATATCAAACAACTTCTCCGCGTCATCCAGGGGAGGGGAGTATAATATGCCAGTCAAAGACTATCTACGGGAGCGATTTTTCCCGCACATGTGGTGCCCGGGCTGCGGCCACGGCACCATTCTCAACGCCCTCATCCATGCCGTCGAAGGTTTGCAGCTCAACAAAAATGAGCTGGTCATGGTTTCGGGAATCGGCTGTTCGGCGCGGATTTCCGGCTATGTCGACTTTCATTCGCTGCACACCATCCACGGGCGGGCTTTGGCTTTTGCCACCGGGGTCAAGCTGAGTAAGCCAAACCTCAAGGTGATCGTGCCCATGGGCGACGGCGACGCCCTGGCCATCGGCGGCAACCACTTCATCCATGCCGCCCGCCGCAATATCGACATCACCGCCATTGTCATGAATAACCGCATCTACGGCATGACCGGCGGCCAGTTCTCCCCCCTTTCCGGCCCTGGTGTCAAGGCGACCACCGCCCCTTACACCACCATCGACAGCTCTTTTGATGTAGTCGAGTTGGCCAGGGCGGCTGGAGCCTCCTTTGTTGCCCGATCCACCGCCTTTCACGTCAAGGAGTGCACCGAGATGCTCACCAAAGCCATAACTCACAAAGGCTTTTCGGTGGTGGAGATCTTGTCACAATGCCCCACCCATTTCGGGCGCAAGAACAAGGAGGGCGATGCCGTCAACATGCTCGAGCTCTATAAGGAAAACACCGCCAAGCTCGGCTCCAAGGCACTGGAGGAGCGACCGCACCTCATTCCCCGCGGCATCTTTGTCGATAGTGATCGGCCGGAGTATTGCGAGGAGTATGATAAAATCATCGCTGCAGCCATGAAGGAGGTGGGGGCATGAACCGCATACGCTTGGTGTTTTCCGGCTCGGGCGGCCAGGGGGTGATTACCGCGGCGATCATTCTTGCCGAGGCCGCCGTTATTCACGAGGGCTTGAATGCCACCCAGTCGCAGAGTTACGGTGCGGCGGCACGCGGTGGCGCTACCCGCAGCGATATCATCATCTCCGACAAGGAGATCAATTTCCCCGAGGTCACCCAGCCGAACATCCTCGTCTGCCTGACCCAGGAGGCCTACACCACCTATTCCTCGATCATCCGGCCGGGCGGCACCCTGCTCACCGATACACGGTTCGTCCAGACCACCCGCAAAGTCGACGCCAAGCAGATCGAACTGCCGATGTATGAATCGGTCATGGAAAAGATCGGCAAGCCGGTGGTGTTCAACATCTGCGTGCTCGGCACCCTGATCGGCATCACCGAGATTCTCAAACCGGAGTCGGTCATGGCCGCCGTCGCCAACCGCGTTCCCAAA
>CAZDYX010000008.1:21825-27984 GCA_964509775.1 uncultured Desulfobulbia bacterium
AGTGCGCGCGTAACCCTCGTATTCGGCGCGGACGATCTCGGCCTGGTGCTCGGCTCGCAGTACCGTCGTTAATCTTATCGAGCAACTCCTGCTCGTCTTGCCGGCTCTTTTCCACTGTATCATCGGTGGGAAAAGAGCCGGTCTCGTTCTCCCCTCGTTTCCACTATCTTGAAGGTGAGCCATGGCAAACAACCACATCCAGGATGAAGCCGCGAGCAAAGGAGCGGCAATTATCGCCCAGGCGGAGAGCGTCGGTCTCGATCCGCGAGTTCTCTACGAAGCGGTGGTCGATCTTTCCGCGGAAGGCTTGCTGACCGCCAACTGTCTCAACCTGGCGGCAGGAATCCTCCTTCAGGACCTCGGGCTGCCGAAATATTTTTTTGCCAACCTGCATAAGGCAACACTTGCCCACCTCTTGCAGTCCATTGCCGTCTCGATCAAAGTGGTCGACGGCCAGGTCACTCTCCACGGCAGTGTTGCGCAGATCGATTTCGAGGCGTCCCAGGCGGGGACGGTGCAGTGGGTGCGTATCGCCACCGAGGACACCCGCGACAGCATGGAAACTCTGCTTGAACATCGTCTTGCCGGTCATCGCCGCGAGTACTATTTCAGCCCCGAGAGCAAATATTCCACCTATATCATCCGGCCGGAGATGGTGAAGGACTATCCCCGCGAGGTTTTTGCGGCGTCGCGCTTTCTTTTTTCCGTCGCCGGCGATTTTCAGGTAACTCCGGAGGCGACCAGAAGGCGCTACGAACGGTTTCTTCGTGCCTGTGAGCAATCCATAGTCCCTCTGGTCGAGGTGTACAATCTGCCCGACAGCGGGGAGACCAGGCTGATGTTCAACTCCGATTTCGTCTCCCCGCAGCTACAGGTACTGCGCAGGATTCTCGCCGACCACGGGCTGGTGCTGCAGCGCGCCTACTGGGAGCCCTATCTTGCTCAGGCATCGGTGTCGTCGTCGATTTGCACCCTCTATGTCGGTGGCGAGTTGACAAGGCAGCAGGAGGCGGGTGTCATCGCCGACCTGCGCGCCTTCCTCTCCTTTGCCGTCGGTCCCATAACCCGTCAGTACCTGGAGGGGCATCTCTCCTTCCAGGAGATGCTCTTTGCCGGCAACGCCATCGATTTCGCCCACCTTTTCATCTTCAAGGAGAGTGAGAACATCACCGACCGGGAGATTCTCGAGAACCTGACCAGCAAGGATCAGCGCGAGGCCTTCGCCAAAAGGGTGCAGACCTCGAACAAATCGACCTACACTTCCCGCCTGATTCTCGACACAGTGGCCAAGAACCCCGACCTGATCTCTTTTCTTTATAAATTGTTCGAGCGTAAATTCTCCAAGCATGCGGAAAGCCGCTTGCGGGAGGATGAGCTGAGTGAAAGGCTGGTTGAGTTCGAAAAGACCATCGCCTCGCGTTTTTTGGATTTCCCCCTTGGTTACGAGATTTTCAAATTCCTGTGCAAATTGATCACCTGCACCTTGAAAACCAACTTCTATAAAATGGAGAAGCGCTCCTTTTGTTTCCGCTTCGACAACCGTATCCTCGACCCTCTGGTATTCAACCGCTTTGTCTACGGGATTTTCCTCGTTAACGGCCACTACGCCACCGGCACTCATCTCCGCGCCGCCGATATCGCCCGCGGCGGCTTGCGTCTCATTCGCGTTTCCCGGGCCAACTACGACACCGAACTGGACAATGCCGTGCTCCTCAACTATGCCCTTGGCCCCAAGGCGCAGCGGCTCAAGCACAAGGACATCTGCGAAAGCGGCTCCAAGGGGGTGGTGGTCCCTCGGCCGGAATACGCCGGCCATCGCGCCGAGGCCTTGAACGATTACACCGAGGGGATCATGGACCTGATTCTTCCCGACGAAAACATCCTCGACTACTACGGCAAGCCGGAGATGGTCTTCTTCGGCCCGGACGAGGGCACGGCGCCGCTGATGGACGATGTCGCCTATCATGCCAAGGCCAGAGGCTATAAGCATTGGCGGACGCTGACCACCGGAAAGAGTTTTGGTATTCCCCACGACACCTACGGGCTGCTCAATAGCGGCGAGACCTTCGGGCTTTATGATCACGGTGATGACGGTGTGGACCTCCAGGTGGACGGGGAGCGACGGGTGCAGAGCAGCGACATGGGCGATATCTATGGCGAGATCGGTGGGCGCATTGCCGTTTCCGGGATGACCACCACCTCGATCATGGGGAGTTTCCGCACCCTGATCGCCCACAACGGCAAACGGGAAGAAGATCTTAATCTGATGATGACCGGCGGCCCCGATGGTGACCTCGGTGCCAATCAGATCCAGTGCTACAAGGGGAAAATCTGTTTGATCATCGACGGCGGCTCGGTGCTCTTTGATCCGCAGGGGCTCGACAGGGAGGAATTGACCAAGCTGGCGATGATGCGCAATTCGCGCCCACGCGTCAATTCACTTGGTTTTCCGGCAACAAAGTTGAGCAAGGATGGCTTTCGTGTACCCATCGAGGCAGGTAATGTCACCTTGCCGGACGGCCGGGTGATTCGTGACGGGGCCCTGTTTCACCGCAATTTTCTCTGCGACCCGGCCAACCGCAACTACGTCGAGCAGGCTAACATCCAGGCGTTCATTCCCTGCGGCGGCTTCAAGGACACCATCAACCACGGCAATGTGCGCCAGTTTGCCGAGGTCTTTCGTGAGCTGCGCTTTATCGTTGAGGGCGCCAACGTCTTTTTCGATGACGGCGCCAGGCGCTATCTGGCCACCAACACCGCCATCAAGCAGATCAAGGACACCACCGCCAACAAGGGCGGGGTCTTCAGCAGCTCGATTGCCGAGGTGCTCACCGCCTTTTTGTTGCAGGACGGCTATGAAGCCGAGCTGCAAAACGATCCGGCTACCCGGTGGGCCCTGATCAAAGATATTATCGGCCTGGTCGATCGCTATTCCCGCATGGAGACCGCGCTGTTGCTCAAGCTTCACGACGCGGATCCGACCATGCCGCTCTTTATGCTCTCGGAAAAAAGCAGCGAGGAGATTTTTTCCCTGCAGGATCTTCTTGAGGCACGGTTACCGGAGATGCTCGCCGTTCCCGGACTGGCATGGCGGATCCTCGAGCACTACGTTCCGTCGGTCTTGCAGAAAAAGCTCGGCCAAGAACGCATCATGGCGCTGCTCAACAGTGAAAGTCTTCTTCCCTACCGTGACGCCATTCTTACCAAGAAGATGGCCTCACTTGCCTATTACCGATTCGGGGAACACTGGAACGAGTATCTGCGAGAGCTCGAACAGGACTTCATTGCGGCGTTGGAAGGGGTTTTTGCGGCAAAGGCTGAGGCGTAACACATGTCACAAATCTCTTAGATGGGAAGTGGTGGCTACTATGCGCGAGGAATACAACTTTACCTTAACGCTCCCTGTGGCGCAGCTCGATCGAGGCCTGATGATATTGCAGCAGGCCGGCGCCGAATATCCGCAAATGCGGGTCAGCCGCAAGCCGGATCGGCAGGGGATGGCCCGGTTTTATCTGTGTTTTCCCTACCAAGGGGTACGACTCGATCTCCGTTTCAAGGAGTGGTTCGAAGGCTGCAAAACAGCTGATTGGGATCTTTTTGGCCCCAACTATGGAGTGTGGGGACTCTCTTGAACTGTGTCGTTCCGTGTGGTTTCTGTCGAACGAAAAAAAAGAAAGAGATCCCCGGGCAGCCGTTTCCCGTCCTCTTTTCTGATGTTGTGGTCTTGGTGGGCAAGGACCGTAAAGCGGTGGTCAGTGGCACAGCGGATCAGGGAGGCGGGGTTGTGGGCAAAGCGACCCGATGGGCGAAGTGTGAAGTCGACGTTTTCCGTACAGCGTTCAATGGAACAGGCAAAAATCGCCCGCTCTCCCGAGCGCTTCGCCAACAAGGAAAAGAGTGGCTTCGGATCGCCCAGATAAACCAGGACGTCGGCGGCAACAAAGGCTGAATAGGTGGCGCTATTCTGGTCGAGGAAGGCGAGGATCTCAGCTTTGGCGAGAGAATCGTAGAGCTTTTTCTGTCGCGCCCGGGCCAGCATATTTCCCGAAATATCAACTCCGCTGAGCTGTACGGCCATATCGCGAAAGGCGACGCCGGAGAGTCCGGTGCCGCAACCGAGATCGAGGATGGTGTCGAGGGGCAGCATGGCGGCGCAGTGGGCTCGGACCATCGCCGCCAATGCCTGTGGTGCCGTATATTCGAGCGCCCCTTGCAGATGGTGGTCAAAACGGCCGGCATATTTGTCGAAGACTTCCTCGACATAGCTGCTCGGCGCACAGAGCGGGGTGGTTCCGTAAAGGGCGGCTCGCATATGGGCGGCGGCTTGGTGAGCGGGGGCCATGTGTAACACCCGCTCGAGCAAATCCAGTGCCTTGCCGTGGTTACCGCGGGCGTTGTGGATTCCGGCGAGATTATAGAGGGTGTTGATGTTGTCGGGATCGAGGGTTGTGCTCTTTTCAAGAAGAAGCTCGGCCTGAAGAAGATCCCCGTGGTCGCTGCAGATGACTCCGAGGTTGTTGAGCGCGGCCGGATAATCGGGCGCGATCTGCAGGGCCTGTTCGAGGAGACTTCGTCCGGCCGCGCTTTGTCCTTGCTGATGGAGAAGCTTTCCGAGGTTATTGAGGATCTGTGGGTGATCGGGGGCAAGGCGCTGGGCCCGCTGGTAAGCGTCAACGGCCGCGTCGAGGTCACCCCTGGCTTCAAGAATGGCTCCGAGATTGAGAGAGGCTGTCGGGTTCTCGGGGGCGATGCTTACCGCCCGACGTCCATATTGTTCCGCTTGGTCCAGTTTCCCCTGATCGCGGAGAACGATGGCCAGGTTGGCGAGGACGTTCTGGTTGTCCGGCAGGAGTGCGGCAACCTGCCGGTAGCGTTCCTCTGCCTCGAGCAGAGCCCCGCGTTGATGGAGGCTGACCGCCTCGGTGAAGAGCCGTTGCAGATCCGCCATGGACCACCTCGAAAAAAATTTTAAATATAAATCGCTATCCTACCACACCAACTGAGGTCACAGCTACTTATTGACCGGTGACTGCTGCCGGCGCCGCTGCAAGCGTAACACGGCTTCGATTTCTTCCCGCAGCCGATCGGGTTTGATCGGTTTGGAGATATAGCCGTCCATTCCCGACGCCAGGCACTTCTCTCGATCACCCTTGACGGCGTAGGCGGTCATGGCGATGATCGGCAGGTGCCTGTCGCCCTGTTCCCGGTTACGGATGGCGATGGTGGCCTCGTAGCCGTTCATCTCCGGCATCTGAATATCCATAAGGACGACATCGAAGTTGTCGCTTTCGAGGAGTTGCAGGGCCTGCTTGCCATTTTCGGCCACACTCACCAGCCATCCCTCGCGTTCGAGAACAGTGACGGCCAGGGTCCGGTTAATAAACTCGTCTTCCACCAGAAGAATACGGAGGCGCTCCACCACTTCCGGGAGGTGCGGATATGATGCTTGTTCGCAGGGCAGAGGTTCTTCGGTCGGTAAAGGAGCGAGCGGGAAACGGATGGAGAAATAAAAGATGGTACCGATGCCGGGATGGCTTTCGACGCAGATCTTTCCTCCCATCATCCCCACCAACTCGGCGGCGATCACCAGCCCCAGTCCTGTGCCGCGATTATTGGAATCACGAGTCGTGCCGAGCTGTCTGAACGATGTGAAGACATTACCTATTTCATCGGCCGGAATACCTATGCCGGTGTCTTTCACCTGAAAGCGCAAGTCGATCAGGTCCTGTACGGCGAGGGTACCAGCCGGGCGCACCGACAGGGTGACGCTGCCCCGGTTGGTGAACTTGATGGCGTTGCCGACCAGATTGATGAGGATCTGGTGGAGCTTGTCGGCATCTCCCATCAATTTGTCGGCAATCTGCTCGTCGCACTCGACAATCATGGCGATATCTTTTTTGGCGGCGTTGATCGCCAGGATCTCCAAGGCGTCGGCAATGGTGTTGCGCAGACTGAAGGGGGCGATGTTCAACTCCAGTTTGCCCGCCTCAATCTTCGAAAAATCGAGGATGTCGTTGATCATCTTGAGTAAACGATCGGCGGAGGACTGGACCAGCTCCAGGTAGGTACGCTGATGGCCGGAAATGTCTGACTTGAGCAGGAGGTCGGTGAGGCCGAGGATGCCGTTCAGCGGCGTGCGGAACTCGTGGCTGACCGTGG